>CAMPIY010000010.1 GCA_946886645.1 uncultured Sphingomonas sp. | reverse complement strand
GATGCACCGGCGAAGACCGGCGTCGAGGCGGTGCAGAGCTTCACGCAACCACCGCCGCGCTATTCCGAGGCGAGCCTGGTCAAGCGGCTGGAGGAGCTCGGCATCGGCCGCCCCTCGACCTACGCAGCGACGCTCCAGACGCTCAAGGACCGCGAATATGTGCGGCTGGAGAAGCAGCGGTTCATTCCGGAGGAGAGCGGACGGCTGGTGACGGCGTTCCTGGAGCGCTTCTTCGAACGCTATGTGAGCTTCGATTATACCGCCGAGCTGGAAGAAGAGCTGGACGACGTCTCGGGCGGCCGGCTTGGCTGGCAGAAAATGCTCGAGGACTTCTGGCGCGACTTCAAGCCCAAGGCGGGCGAGGTGATGGAACAGAAGCCGTCGGAAGTGACGGCGGCGCTCGACGATTTCCTGTCGCCCTACCTCTTTCCGGACAAGGGCGACGGCAGCGATCCGCGCCTCTGTCCGCTGTGCGGCACCGGCAGACTGGGCCTTCGCGGCGGGAAGTTCGGCGCGTTCGTCGCCTGCTCCAACTACCCCGACTGCAAATATACCCGCCGCTTCGGCCAGGGCGAGGAGGCCGCGAGTGAAGGGCCGGCCGAGCTTGGCAACGGCATCGAGCTGAAGAGCGGGCGCTTCGGCCCTTATCTCGAACGCGACGGCAAGCGTGCGTCGCTGCCCAAGGACGTGCCGCAGGACGGCCTCACGCTGGAGATGGCGGAAAAACTACTGTCATTACCGCGCGAAATCGGCGCGCATCCGGAAACCGGCCTGCCGATCGTCGCGTCGATCGGGCGCTATGGTCCGTATCTGATGCACGACGGCAAATATGCCCGCCTGTCGTCCACGGCCGAGGTGTTCGACACCGGCATGAACGCCGCGGTGGTCAAGCTGGCCGAGGCGGCGGCGGGTGGCGGCAAATCACGCGGCGGCTCGCGCGAGCCGATCGCTGTGCTCGGCGCGCATCCTGCATCGGGCAAGGAAGTGAAGGTGATGGAGGGCCGGTTTGGCCCCTACGTCAGCGATGGCGAGGTGCATGCCACGCTTCCGAAGACCGCCGATCCGAAAGCAGTGACGCTGGAGGAAGCGGCAGCGCTGATCGATGCCAAAGCCGCCAAGGGTCCGGTCAAGAAGACGCGCCGCAAGTCCGGCACGTCGGGTCGGAAGTCAGCCGGATCGCGCGCCAGGAAAGGCTGAGGCCGTCGAGTAGGTGCAGCGTTCCGGCGGCGTCCGGGCCGATGCCCACGATTTCGCGGATCGCCATCAGCGCTGCGTAATTGCCGACGGTGCCGGTGAGGGCGCCCAGCACGCCAAGCTCTGCGCAGGTGTCGCAATCGTCGGCGTCGAACGCATCGCCGACGAAGCAGCGATAGCAGGGCTTTCCGCGGAACAGCGCCACCTGTCCCTGGAATTGCTGGGCCGCAGCGGAGATTAGCGGAATGCCGAGGCGGACGGCGGCGTCGCTGACCGTCAGCCGCGTCGCGAAATTGTCGGTGCCGTCAATGATAAGGTCATGGCCGTCCAGGATGGCGTCGGCATTGTCCGCATCAACCCGGTCGGCGACGGTGCGGACCTCGACATGAGGGTTGCGCTTGCCGGCAAACCTTGCCGCCAGGTCCGCCTTGCGCTGACCGACCTGATCGCTGGTGTAGATCGGCTGGCGCTGAAGGTTTGAAAGCTCGACCCGGTCGTTGTCGATGATGGTCAGATGGCCGATGCCAGCCCCGACTAGCGCCGGCAGCACGCCACCGGCGATTCCGCCAGCCCCGACAACCGCGATCCGCGCCTCTTTCAGACGTTGCTGACCCGCGCCGCCGACCTGCGGCAGGACGATATGCCGCGCGTAACGGTCGAGTTCTTCGTCAGAGAGCGCCATGGCCGCCGGTCGAGCCGAAGCCGCCCGCACCGCGCGCCGTCTCGCATAGCTCTTCGACCTCGTCGAATTCCGCGAGCGTGACAGCGGCGGGAACCAGCTGGGCGATGCGATCGCCGCGGCGGATTGGGAAGGGCTCGCCGCCATGATTGATCATGATCACCTTAAGCTCGCCGCGATAATCGCTGTCGATCGTGCCAGGCGTGTTGGGGACGGTAATGCCGTGCTTGAGCGCCAGGCCCGAGCGCGGACGAACCTGGATTTCATAGCCCTCGGGAATCGCCACCTTGAACCCGGTCGCGACCGCGTGCCGCTGGCCCGGTTCCAGGTCGAAATCCTCGGCCGCCACCACATCCATCCCCGCTGCGCCATGCGTCGCATAGCTGGGTAGGGGCAATCCCTCGCCATGGGGGAGGCGGGTCAGGCGGATGCGAATGGTCATGCAATTTCCTGGATGATGCGGTCGACAAGATGGCGGGCGACCTCTTCCTTGGCTGCTTCAGGCCAATCCTCGACGCCGTTTCCGGTGACAAGGTGAATCCGATTGTGGCTGCCGCCCATGACATCGCCGGAAACGTCATTGGCGACGATCCAGTCCGCCTTCTTGGAACGAAGCTTGGCTTCCGCATTGGCCACGACATCATTTGTTTCGGCAGCGAAACCAATTAGCAGGCCGGGCCGGTCGGGATGCTGCCCCAGCGTCGCGAGAATGTCGGGATTGGGCGTGAAGCTGAGCGTCGGCGGTCCGTCGGATTTCTTGATTTTTGAAACCGCCGCTGTGACCCTCCAGTCGGCCACCGCGGCAACGAGGATAGCGACGTCGGCGGGCAGAGCATTCTCGACCGCGTCGGCCATTTGCTGAGCCGTTTCGACATCGATCCGGGCGACGCCGCCGGGTGTCGGCAGGCTGACCGGCCCCGCCACCAGCGTCACCCGCGCTCCAGCCTGGGCGGCGGCGGCGGCAATGGCGAAGCCCTGCTTCCCCGAAGAGCGGTTGGCGATGACGCGCACCGGGTCGATCGGCTCGTGGGTGGGGCCGGCGGTGACCAGGATGTGCTTGCCGGAAAGTCGTCCAGCCGGGGAAGCCTCAACGCTGATGGCGGGTCCAAGCATCGAGCCCAGCTGCTTCACGATCTCAGTGGGCTCCGGCAGCCGTCCCGGCCCATATTCACCGCAAGCCATCGGCCCTTCGTCGGGCTCGATCACCGTTACACCGCGCTGGCGCAACATCGCGACATTGGCCTGCGTCGCCTCATGCTGCCACATGCGGACGTTCATCGCTGGAGCAATGACGACCGGCTTGTCAGTCGCGAGCAAGATCGTCGTGGCGAGGTCGTCGGCGTGGCCTCCGGCCATTCGGGCGATCAGGTCGGCGGTGGCGGGGCAGACCAGCAGCAGATCGGCGGCGCGGCTGAGCTGGATATGCCCCATCTCCGCCTCGTCCTTGAGATCCCACAGCGACGTATAGACGGGGCTTTCCGCCAGCGCGGCAAGGCTCATGGGGGTCACGAAATGCGACCCGCCTTCCGTCAGGACCGGCGTAACCTCATGGCCTTCCTTGCGCAGGAGTCGAACGAGCTCCGACGCCTTGTAGGCGGCGATGCCCCCACCGACGATGAGAAGGATGCGGCTCATGTCGCCGGATATGGCTTGTGACCTATCGCTTTCGCAAGGTCGGCGAAGGCTTTGGGCAGGAAGGCGAGCCCGGCGAACGACAAGGGAGCAGCGATCAACGCCCAGTAGAAGGTGTCTGCCCGGGCGAAAAGCGCCAGCATCAGTCCATAACCGAGGAGCAGCAGGAATGTGCGCAAGGCCCATCCGGATTCGACCGACGCCCAGCCGAACAACGAGAGGATGAGCAGCGCGGATACCAGCGGGTAGGGCATCGCGATGCCCATCGTCACCTTGGCGATGCTCTTGAACGCAAATTGCCCTCCGAGCATCTGCGACCAGCCCTGAGATGCCTGGTCAGTCGGCAGAACAACCTGCGAGACCCAATGGGCATGAGCCGCGAAATAGACGGCGAAAAGTGCGACGATCGCGGCCCAGCCCGCCGCTTCGCGCCACCGCTTTTCGATCAGCGCCAGACCGCCCATCGCCAGGATCATCGGCAAGGCCAATTCCCTGACCATCAATGCGGCGGCGCCGGCGAGGAACGCGGGCCACAAGCGGTCCGGACGGCGAACGGCGATCATCAAGGCCAGGAAGATCGCCGCCCAATCTTCGTGAAACACGCTCGCCTGGGGCTGAAGAAGGCCGGCAAGCCCCCCGGCCATCAGCAACATCGCCGCTCCAAGCAAGGGCAGCGGCAGAACGGGTTTCAGCCGGACGCCCCAGGCTAGCATCAGGATGACGCACAGGATCCGGATCATATTGCTCATCGCACGTTCGCCGAGCGTTGCGTAGACGATGGCCTGGGTCGGCAGCCGGACGGTGTAGAACGGCTTCAGGGCATAGCCCGCCGCACGCTGCTCTCTCGCCGCGACGTCATAATAATCGCCGCCCGCGGCAACCCCCTTGATGATGTCGCGATAGAGTTGGGCGTCGCCATGCTGCGCCGGCGAGGCGCGGAGTTTGGGCGCCGGTGCCGCGTCGATCTGCCAGCAAAAAATCGCCAGCAGCGCGACCAACATGGCAAGGACGGCGATCGCATAGCCGCGTGACCAGCCCTCGAACCGGGTCGGAAAGGTTCCGATCCTCATGCGCTTGCCGAACGGGGGAAAATAGAGGTCCGAAGATCGGAAAACGCCCGGGGCACGAAGGCGAGCCCGATGAGAAATGCCGGCGCGACCATGAGCCCCCAGTAGAAATTATTGGCACGCCCGAACAGCATGAATCCCAGCCCATATCCAGCGTAAAGCAGGGTCGCGGCCAACCCCGTTCCGGACTTCCAAGACGCCCAGCCGAACAGCGCCAGAATGATCAGCGGCGCCGCCAGCGCCGCCGGAAGCCATCGTAGCGGCCCGGGAAGATAATAGGTGCGAAGGAATCCGGCCCATCCGCCAAAGGTGGTCCACCCCGGCGACGCCGGATCGTACGGCAAAACTACCTTGGCGACCTCGCTCGAGTGCCAGGCCACGGCCAGCACAAACAGGAGGACAACGCCGACCCACGCCGCGGCTTCGCGCCAATCGCGCCGGTGGAGCGCGAATGCCCCCATCAACAGCAGATAGGGCAAGGCAAGCTCGCGAATGGCAAGAGCAATCGCGGCGGCGGCGATGCTCAAGCCAGCGCGCCCGGGTTTATGCAGCGCCAGTGACAGCGCAATTAGCGTCCCCGCCCAGACCTCATGGAGATAGATGTAGCGGCCCGAAAAGGCGACCGCGAGGCCGGCCGCCGCTAGCATCGCCCCACTGATGCGGCGTCCGCCGTCGGCGAATTGCCCGTCGAGCCGCGCCCACCAGGCCCAGATCATCGCGGCAAACAACCCATATTGCAGGCCCAGCATTATTGGCCGGCCAAGCCAGGCCGCCACCACGGCCAGCGTCGGCAGCCGGAATGCGACAAAAGGTTTCAGCGGATAGTTTCCGAGGCGGAGTTCCCGGGCCGCAGCATCGTAGTAATTTTCGCCAGCAGCAACGTGATTGATAATATTCTCGTAAAGATCGAGGTCGGCGTTCGCCTGCGAGGGAGAAACGGGATGGGCGCCGATCGGCGTCGTCCCCTGGTCATGCATCATCGACGCGGCCCAGGCGCCCGCAATCAACGCGAGTAGAAGGATGAATGCAATGAAAAGAGCTCGGGCGCGGCCCAGGCCTGCCCAGCGGGAGGCGGTGCCGTCCCCGTCAGCCAAGAAGAGCCCACATCATTCCGGCCCCAGCAGCCGCCGAAATGGCGGCGATCGCGACTGGCACGAGCCAGCCCTTCCGCTCGATTACCGCGACGTCGGCAAGCGGCGGCGGTGGCGGCGCGGCGCCGGGCGCCGGATAGGCCGCATCGATCCGCTTGATGAGGTCGGGGATCAGCTTGAAAGCCCGCGCGGTTTCGACGATCCGGTCGGCATAATAGGCTTCCGGGCCGAGTTCGGTCCTGAGCCAATCCTTCAGGAACGGCTCGGCCGCTTCCCACATATTGATGTCGGGATCGAGCGCGGTGGCGACACCTTCTTCCATGACCATCGTCTTCTGGAGCAGCAGCAGGTGAGGCTGGGTCTGCATGTCGAAATCGCGGGTGATCGAGAACAGCCCGTCGAGCATGCGGCCGATGCTGATCTCCTTGACCGGCAAGCCTCGGATCGGCTCGCCGACAGCCCGGAGCGCCGTCGCGAACTCGTCGATATTGTGGTGCGGCGGCACATATTGCGCCTCGAAATGGATCTCGGCGACGCGGCGATAGTCGCCGGTGATGAGGCCATAAAGAATTTCGGCGAGCCAGAGCCGGGCCTTCCGGTCGATCCGCCCCATGATCCCGAAATCGACCGCCGCCAGCCGGCCGTCATTCAAGGCAAACAAATTGCCCTGGTGGAGATCGGCATGGAAATAGCCATCGACCACGGCTTGCCGGAGGAAGGCGCGGACCAGCGTGGTCGCCAGCTGCTTCGGGTCATGGCCGGCGGCCAGTAGCTCGTCGCGCTTCGACAACTTGACCCCGTCGAGCCATTCGAGCGTCAGGACGCGGCGCGCCGTCCGGCGCCAGTCGATTTCGGGGACGTAAAAACCAGGCTCGGCGACCATGTTGTCGCGAAGTTCTGACGCCGACGCAGCCTCGCGTTGAAGGTCGAGTTCGCGCCTGGTCCATTGCTTGAAATGGGCGATGACCATGCGCGGACGAAGCCGTTCGGCCTCGTCGCCGCCATGGACTTCGACGTGCGCGGCGGCCCATTCATAGGTTTCCAGCGCCCGGGCGAACTCCTCCTCGATCGCCGGCCGCAGAACCTTGACCGCGACCTCGCGCCCTTCCGTCGTTACCGCGCGGTGGACCTGAGCGATCGAGGCGGCGCCTACCGGTTCTTCGTCGAACTCGCTGAACAGGCTCTCCAGCGGGGCGCCTAGCGCCGCCTCGACGGCCGAACGGACGGCCGCGAAAGGGGCAGGGGGGAGCGAGTCTTGGAGTTGCAGGAGATTTTCGGCGGCCGCTTCACCGACCAGGTCGGGCCGGGTCGCAAGCGCTTGACCCAGCTTGATCGCGGCTGGACCGATCGCCTGCAATGCCGCCGCGTAATCGGGTATTGCGGGCTGGCGCGTGCCGAAGCGGGCGACACGAACGAGCCGGCGGACATTGGGCGGGGTCAGCGGATCGCGCTCGATCCCCTGGAGCGCGCCATGCCGCGCCAGGGTCCGGCCCCATTTCAAGAGGCGCCAGAGGTGGGTGACGGCGGCCGTCAAATCAGATCTTCCACCCGCCGTGGATTGCGACGAGCCCGCCCAGGATCGGCTCGACGCTGGTCGACTTGAAGCCGGCTTCCTCGATCATCCGGCGGAACGGCTCCATCTTGGGGAAGCGGCGGATCGATTCGACGAGGTAGCGATAGCTTTCCTCATCCTTGGCGACAGCCTTGCCGATCTTCGGAATCAGATGCTCCGAATAGCGGTCGTAGAGCTCGCCGAAGCCGGGCCATTCGCTGGTCGAGAATTCGAGGACGTAGAAACGGCCGCCGCGTTTCAGGACTCGGTGAGCTTCGCGAAGCGCGGCAGGAATGTCGGTGACGTTCCGGATGCCGAAAGCGATGGTGTAGGCGTCGAAGCTGGCGTCGGCGAAGCTAAGCTTTTCCGCATTCTCGACCTGCCAGATCAGACCGTCGATCTTGCGCTTCTTCGCGCGCTCCATGCCCACTTCCAGCATGTCGGGATTGATGTCGCTGACGGTCACGCGGGCGCCCTTGGCCGCCATGCGGAAGGCGATGTCGCCCGTACCACCGGCCATGTCGAGGATATGTTCGCCGGGACGAGGCTTCACCTTGGCGACGAACCGATCCTTCCACAGGCGATGCATGCCGCCGCTCATCAGGTCGTTCATCAGGTCATAGTTGCGGGCGACGGACGTGAAGACGCCGCCGACGCGTTTCGTCTTTTCCTCGGGAGTGACCAGCTCGTCACCGAAATTGACCTTGTCCATACAGAAGCGCCTCTAGCGGGGGATTTTCGTCATTGCGAGCGTAGCGAAGCAATCCAGACGCAGGAAACCGGATTGCTTCGTCGCTTTGCTCCTCGCAATGACGAGGAATGCCGGAACTTCCCGAAGTCGAAACCACCGTGCGCGGACTTGAGAAGGTGCTCAAGGGTCGACGACTGCGCAGCGTCGCGCCGAGGCGCGAGGATCTCCGCCGGCCGTTTCCGTCGGACTTGGGGCAGCGGCTGACCGGCGCTGAAGTCGTCTCGCTTGGCCGCCGCGCAAAATATGGCCTGATCGACACCGATCGCGGCGATACTTTGGTGTTTCATCTGGGCATGTCAGGCCATTGGCGGGTCGATCCGTCCGATATCGGCAAGCATGATCACCTGATCATCGAAACCAATCAGGGCAGGCGGCTGAGCCTGCGCGACCCCCGGCGCTTCGGATCGGTCGATCTCGTGCGGACAGATGATTTGCCGGAATGGCCGGCGTTCAAGGTGCTTGGGCCCGAACCGTTGGGCGGAACAATCGACGGCGCATGGCTAAGACGGAAATTTCAGGACAGGACCGCGGCGGTGAAGCTGCTCCTGCTCGACCAGCGCGTGGTGGCTGGGATCGGCAATATCTATGCCTGCGAGGCGCTGTTCCGCGCGCGGATCGATCCGCGCAAGCCGGCCGGGAAGGTCAGCAAGGCCAAGCTTGACGCGCTCGCCGAAGCAATTCCTGCGGTCCTGGAGGACGCGATCCGGGCGGGCGGGTCGACGCTCAAGGACTTCGCCGCGCCCGACGGCGAGCTCGGGTATTTTTCCAAGCAGTTCGACGTCTACGACCGGGAAGGAGAGCCCTGTCGCTCTGGCTGTCCGGGGAAGGTCCGGCGGATCGTTCAGGGTGGGCGTTCGACCTTCTTCTGTCCGGCCTGCCAGCGATAAAAGAGATGGACCCCGGATCGCAGTCCGGGGCGTCGCTTCGCTCCGGTTGACGCGAATCGCCCTTCCCGCTAGGGGAGCGCCACGCCGGCGCGGCCCTCGGGCATAAGCGCCGCTTTTTCATTGAGACACATAGTTTGTAAGGACCATCGATGGCGAACACGCCGCAAGCCAAGAAGCGCATCCGCCGCAACGCCAATCGCGCGGCGATCAACGGTGCCCGCGTCAGCCGCATCCGGACCTTCGTGAAGGCCGTCGAGTCGGCGATCGCTTCGGGCAAGAAGGACGATGCGCTGGCCGCGCTGAAGAAGGCGCAGCCGGAGATGGCACGCGGAGTCGCGCGCGGCGTGATGCACAAGAACACCGCCTCGCGGAAGTTTTCGCGGCTGACCAAGCGGGTCGCTTCGCTCGGTTAAATCCGCGTTTACGTTCTGTTTCAGGACGGGCTGCCGGGCGACCGGCGGCCCGTTTCATTTTGGTGACTGAAAAAAGTCTAGGGATTCCCGCGATTCGCGGACCATCGATTCGCGGTCCTTTGTCGAAAACAGCTGAAAACTGCTGATTTTATGCGTTTTTGGCAGCTTCCCTCTGTCAAGTCCGTTTATTTCACTGATGTGAAAATTCGGCTCTTGAATCACGCGCGCCAGCCCCTCAAAACGAAATTTCCGGCAGCGAATCCGCTCCGGGGGGCTAGTGACTGGGAAGTGTCCTGAGCGGCGACTCGTGTTGCACGCAACGGTTTCTCATGTCCGGCAAGTTTGGGAAGTTGGAGGCGCGCGCCAGTGCAAGGCAGTCGGGAAAATTTGTCTCTCTCCGACGCCGGTGCACCCGTCCTCGATCATGGCGTTCCCGCCCCGCTCGAAGCGGCATGGGAAACCATCCGCGACGGCCTTCGCCGGGATTGCGGCGCACGCACCTTCGACGGCTGGCTGAAGCCGGCCGAGCTTGGCGCGTTCGACGGCGAGACGGGCGAACTGGAAATCGTCATGCCAAGCCAGTTCATGGCCGACTGGGTGAGCGGCCATTTCGGCGACCGGCTTGCCTTGGCCTGGCGTTCGGTGCTGCCGATCGTGCGGGATGTGAAGGTCGTCGCGGCGACCGATGGACCTCGGCCCGCGCCGCTGCTGATCCTTGAGGAAATTCCGGCAGCACCGGCGACGATCGCCGAGCGCGATCCGTCCGCGCCCAATTTCGATCAGCGTTATCGCTTCGAAACCTTCGTCGTGGGCAAGGCCAATGAAGTAGCCGCCACCGCGGCCAAGACGCTCGCCACCGCCGACAGCGTCGCCTTCAACCCGCTGTTCATCCACGGCGGCACGGGCCGCGGCAAAACGCACCTGCTCCATGCCATTGGCCAGACGTTCCTGGAGCGCCGCCCCGGCTCGCGCGTCGTTTCGATGTCGGCCGAGAAGTTCATGGTCGAATTCATTCGCGCCCTTCGCGAGAATGATACGATCGGGTTCAAGAGCCGGCTGCGCTCCGCGGACCTGCTCCTGATCGACGACGTCCAGTTCATCGCCGGCAAGGATTCGACCCAGGAAGAATTCTTCCACACGATGAACGAGATCATCACGGCGGGCCGCCGGCTGGTGATTACGTCGGACCGTGCGCCGCAGGACCTCGACGGAATCGCGCCGCGCATTCTCTCGCGGCTGAGCTGGGGCCTGGTCGCCGACATCAACCCGGCGGACTATGAACTCCGGCTCAACATCATCGACGCCAAGCTGGCTGCCCTCCCGGGGATCGAGATGCCGCGCGGAGTGGTCGAGTTCCTCGCCCGGCGTATCTCCAGCTCGATCCGCGAGTTGGAAGGCGCGCTCAACCGGATCGCCGCCTATGCGATGATGACCGGCCGAGCGATCGACGTCGCATTCGTCGAGGAAGTGCTGGCCAACGTCCTGCGTGCCAACCAGCGTCGCATTTCGATCGACGAAATCCAGACTCAGGTCGCCGAGCATTATCGCATCCGAAAAGCGGAGATGACCTCCGCCCGGCGCGCACGTGAAGTGGCTCGCCCGCGCCAGGTCGCCATGTATCTGTCGAAACAGCTGACGCCCAAGTCGCTGCCCGACATCGGCCGCCGCTTCGGCGGGCGGGATCACACGACCGTTATTCATGCCGTAAAGCAAATCGAACGGCTGCGCGCCGCGGATTCGGAACTCGATGCCGACATCCGCCTGCTTACGCGCCAGCTGGAGGGCTGATGGAGGGGTAGGAGCTTCGCGCGCATTTGTCGTCGCGAAGCGCCAAAAGGGGTCCAGTCCCCAACTGGTCGGGGGCCCGCTCAGAGCCCATGGTTCCGGGCGGGCCCTACTTATCCGCTACAGGAAAAGAAAAGCCCGCCCGGCGCGTGCTGCCGGACGGGCTTAACGTTCAGGCTGAATCGATCAGCCCTTGACCTTCTGCTCGGGCGGAACCGTGATCCGGACGACTTCGCCCGACCGGCCCGGGAAGCCGGTGAACATCGCCGTGATCAGGTTCGGCACCAGCACGCCCAGATTGTCATTGGTCGACCGGGCGACAGCCTTGCCCTCGAACAGGGAAGCGTTGTCGGCGCGGCGGCGGATATCGAGGTCGAGCCGGCTCTGATATTCGACATAGCTGCGGATCGACCCGCGATAGCCGAACGGCGAATACCAGAATGGATCGTTCCACCCATAGTAGAAGGGCGAACGATAACGGCCATAATAGCCCCAGCGAGAGAAGTAGGGTGGACCCAATGGATCATGATAGGCGAATGGTTCCTCGACGATCCGTGTCCGGCCCTTGTCGACGCCATAGCCAAGCTGGACAATCATCGTGGCGGCCTGCGCCGATGGTGCCGGCTGATAGCCCTGCGCGACCATCGCATTGGTGACCATGTTGGCATAGCGCTGGAATTCCAGTCCGCCGCGATGAGCTTCCCCCGTGCCCGGCACGACGTAGAAGCTCTGGCCCTGCGGCGCTGGCATCGCCTGGTAACGCGAAACCTTGGCGGGGAAGCCGGTGGCGCAGGCCGAAAGACCCAGAGCCGAAGCGCCAAGCAGGACCGCCGCGAAAATTTTGTTGATACGCATTGTCTTACATCCCGAGTCGGAAGAACCGAAGTAGGCCGGGAATATATCATGAACCGTGCTGAATAGGCGATGAAGCGCGGACGTCGGCTTCGCGACTCAACTCTATCGGCGCAGGCCCACAGCCCGATAGGCTTCCGCGAGCGTCGGCGCGGCCAGTCCGGCGGCCTTTTCCGCACCGGCGGTCAGAATTGCATCGAGCACCGCTTCGTCCCGACGAAGCTCGATTAGCCGTTCGCGCAGCGGCGCAAGGAGGGCAATTGCGGCGTCGGCGAGCGCAGGCTTGAACGCACCGAATCCCTGCCCTGCGAATTGCGCCAGCACCTGTTCAGGGGTGACCTCCGTAATGGCGGCCATGATCCCGACCAGATTTTTGGCCTCCGGGCGCTCGTCGAGCTTGGCCGGATCGTCCGGAAGCGGCTCCGGGTCGGTTTTCGCCTTGCGGATTTTCTGGGCGATCTCGTCGTCGCTGTCGGTCAGATGGATCCGGCTCGCTTCCGACGGGTCGGATTTCGACATTTTGGAAGTGCCATCGCGCAGGCTCATGACCCGCGCCGCAGTGCCGCCTCCGATATAGGGTTCCGGCGCGATGAATAGCTCAACATCGAAGTCGTTGTTGAACTTCAGCGCGATGTCGCGGGCCAGCTCGATATGCTGCTTCTGATCCTCTCCGACCGGAACATGGGTCGCCTTGTAGACCAGCACGTCCGCGGCTTGCAGGACGGGATAGGTGAACAGGCCGACGCTCGATCCCTCGCGGTTCTTGCCGGCCTTGTCCTTCCATTGGGTCATACGGTTGAGCCAGCCCATGCGGGCGGTGCCGCTAAGTATCCAGGTAAGCTCCGCATGGGCGGGAACGTCACTCTGGCAGAAGAGGGTCGATTTCGCCGGATCGATGCCGCTGGCGATAAGCGCGGCCGCCATCTCGCGCACATTGGCGCGCAGCGTCGCCGGATCGATATCGACGGTCAGCGCGTGGAGGTCGGCAAGGAAGAAAAGGCATTCCGTTTCATCCTGCATTCTCACCCAGCGAAGGATAGCGCCCAGCAGATTGCCGAGGTGCAGGTTGCCGGTCGGCTGGATACCGGAGACGACGCGCTTCGGTTGCCCGGTCATACGGAATCGCTCCCCGCCTTGCCGCGCCGCCTGAGCAGCGCCTGTATATCTTCCTTACCCATTCCGCCGATCAGCCAGACGATCGGGAAATAGACCGCAAGGCCCGCCCCGATGAGCGCGCCAACGCCGATAAGGCGATGCCCGACCGACCCGGCGAAGAAGCCGGCCAACTGGCTCTTCACCAGCCATAGGGCCGCTGCCATCGCCAGGCCTGCCAGTAGCTGCTTGGCGATCCGCGCCGCGAGCCAGCCTTCAATCCGGAAATGGCCGCGCCGGTGCAGGATGACATACAGCATTACGCAATTGAGCCAGGAGCAGATGGCGATTGCCGCCGCGAGCCCGGCGATTCCGAAGGGGGGAATGAGCGCGAAGTTGAGAAGCACATTGGCGATAAGCGTGACGCCCGCGGTCTTCACGGGAGTCGCCGTGTCCTGCCTCGAATAAAATCCGGGCGTCAGCACCTTCACCAATACATAGGCGGGAAGCCCCATGACAATGATGGCCAGCGTCATTGCGGTGATGGATGCGTCTTGCGCGGTAAAGCGCCCGCCCTCGAACAGTGCCGAAATCAGCGGTCCCGATGCGACCGAAAGGGCAAGCGCGGCAGGCAGGCACAGCAGCATCGCCAGCTCTGCTGCCTGTGCCTGGACATTGGCGGCCTTCTGCGGCTCGCCCGCGCCGACGTAGCGGCTCACCTGCGGCAGGATGGCGGTTCCAAGCGCCGCGCCGATCACGCCCAACGGAAGCTGGTTGAGGCGGTCGGCATAGTTGAAATAGCTGAGCGATCCGGTCTCGAGCCGGGCGAGGAAGAATGTGTCGATGAAGGCGCTGATCTGATAGACGCCCGCGCCCAGCGTGGCAGGGATGACGACGCGGACGAACTGCCGGACTCCAGGTGTCATGCGCGGCCGCCGGAACTTGAGCACGATTCCGGCTCGCTTGCAGGCGATAACCAGCAACCCGAGCTGAAGCACTCCGCCCGCTGTCACCGCAATGCTTAGCGCAATTGCCGTGGTCGTGCCGCCCACCGGCACGAAGATCAGGGCGGTCAACATGGCGAGGTTGAGGAGGGCAGGGGCGAACGCCGCCGCAGTAAAGCGCGCCAGGCTATTAAGGATGCCGGAGAATAGCGAAACCAGGCTGATCAGCAGCAGATAGGGAAAGGTGATCTGCGTCAGGAAGGTGGCGAGCGTCAGCTTTTCGCCCTGATAGCCCGAGATCAGGAACACGAACGGTCCCATGATGATCTCGAACACCAGCGTGAAAATGATCAGCGTGGGGACGAAGACCGCAAGCACTTCCTCGGAAAAATGCTTGGCTTCGGCCTGCCCATTCTCGCCCTGCAGGCGCTGCGCGTAGAGCGGGACGAAGCCGGCGGAGAAGGCGCCCTCGCCGAACAGCCGACGGAAGGTGTTGGGGAGACGGAACGCGACGAAAAACGCGTCGGCCTGCCAACTCGCGCCCATCACCCGGGACATGAGCATTTCGCGGCCGAAACCCGCGATGCGGCTGACCAGGGTCAGGCCGCCGATCGTGCCCGTCGCCTTGACGAGGTTCATGGGCTCTGGGCCGCGCCTGGCGTCAGGCGTGGCCGACGGGCGGCTCGCCGTCGCCGCCGGGCTGGCCTTGCGCCTGCTGCTGTGCGTCCAGCTGCGCCATATAGGCGGCGCCGAAGTCGATCGGGTCGAGAAGCAAGGGCGGGAACCCGAGATTCTGCACGGCTTCCGCCACGATCTGCCGTGCGAACGGGAACAGAAGGCGCGGGCCTTCGACCAGAAGGAACGGCCCAAGAGCATCTTCGGGGATGTTCCGGAAACCGAACAGGCCGCCGTAGGTCAAATCGACGATGAAGTGCGTGCCGTTGTCGGACTTGGCAGCCACCTCGACCTTCAGAGTGATTTCGTGGATGTCGTCGCCAACCTTTTCGGCGTTGAGGCCGAACTGCACGTCCAGCGACGGCTGGACCTGCCACTGGAATACCTGTGGCGACGACGGACTCTCGGCTGACAAGTCCTTGATATATTGTGCAATCGTCGCGACCTGCGGTCCGGCCGAACCGTCATCGCCAAGGCCTTCCGGCAGGACATTGTTGCTATCGTCGGCCATGAAGTATCCTTAAAATATATGCGAAGTTGACGGGGGCACGGAGCGCCCGAAAGGCGCCGCCAGCTTGGGCCGAGCGACTAGCAGCCGGTTGGACGCGGCGCAATGCCGCGCGGACGCGATGGAGCGCCCTTTGAATCCAAGCGTTGTCCGCATTATGTTGGGGCCCGGATTGCCCCATTTGGAACGGATTCATTTTGACTGCCATCGTCATCCTCGCCCTAGTCGCCCTGTTCATCGGCCTTCGCCTCTATAGCGTTCTGGGAGAGCGGACCGGCCATGAGCAGCCGATTCTGAAGCCGGCCGATCCCGATCAGGCCGAAGCGCGAATCGACCCGCGCGCGACCCAGCGGACCGGTCCGGTGCCAGCCGCAGCCGAACCGGACGACATGGCCTATCTGCCGACCGCCGGTCCTGGCGTCCGCGCGCTGCTAGCAGCCGATCCGTCGTTCGACGTGGCGAAGTTCCTGGAAGGGTCGAAGGGCGCCTATCGCCTGATCCTCGAATCATTCTGGAAGGGCGACCTCGACGAGATGCGCCCCTATGTCGACGACCATGTGTTCGAGACTTTCTCGGGCGCGGTCGAGCAGCGTTCCAAGGATGGCCTGGTCCTCGACAACCGGCTCGTCGCCATCGACCAGGCACTGGTCGTCGGCGCGGAACTCGACCGGAGCGTCGCGCTGGTTACCGTGCGGTTCGAGGCCGACATCGCGGCAGTGACCCGCAATGCGGCAGGGGATGTCGTTGCCGGATCGCTGTCGGACGCAGTGCAGACTCGCGATCGCTGGACCTTCCGCCGCGACACCGCGTCGCGCGACCCGAACTGGCTGCTCGTCGAAACCGACGAGGAAGAGTGAGCCCGCTTTTCCGTGCGCTTGCACTGTCCGCAAGTCTGCTCGTCGCGGCCTGCGCCACGCGCGGCACGGTCGAGCCACCCCCGGTAACGCCGCCGGCGCCGCCGCCGACCCAACCGGTCCAGCCTCCGCCGCCGCCGCCTCCGGCAAATGCCGTGGCGGCTGGCGTCGTACTGGCGTCGCCAGTGACGCTGCAGGCCGGGCAGGCGGAGCGGGCACTCGGCGCATTCCGGCTGAGTTGCCCGGTGCTCATCCGGCGCCAGGACCAGAGCGGACTAACCCAGGCATCCGATTGGCGAGCGCTGTGCACGGAGGCCGCATCGCTTCCGTTGGCGAATGCATCGGCCTTCTTCCGTGACCGGTTCGAATGGGCGCGAGTGGGAGCCGGGGAGGCGTTCGCGACCGGCTATTATGAGCCGGAAATTCGTGGATCGCGCAGTCGCCAGCCGGGCTTTGAAATACCTGTCTACGGCGTCCCTGCGGACCTTACCCGTTGCACTCGTCCCGACGGCGGGGAAGGCCGGGGCCGGATCGATGAAACCGGGACGTGCGTACTCTACTATACGAGGGCTGAAATTGACGACGGCGCCCTTGCCAATCGCGGCCTGGAGATCGGCTGGGCGGCCGATCCGATCGACCTGTTCTTCCTGCAAATCCAGGGCTCCGGCCGCCTGATCATGCCCGACGGTTCGGTCATGCGGATCGGCTATGCGAGCCAGAACGGGCGCGAATATGTTGCGATCGGGCGGCTGCTCCGGGAACGGAATCTCCTTCCGCAGGGCGGCGCGACCATGCGCGATATCGTGAACTGGCTTCGTGCTCATCCGGACGAGGGCCGGGCGCTGATGCACGAGAATCTTAGCTATATCTTCTTCAAGGAGCTGACAGGGCCCGGACCCCTAGGAGCTTTGAATGTCCCCGTTACGCCGCAATCGACGGTCGCCGCCGATCCCAAATTCGTGCCGCTGGGCGCACCGGTTTTCCTCACCCTCGACCGGCCCGAGGCCTCGGGCATCTGGATCGCCCAGGACACGGGCGGGGCGATCAAGGGCGCCAACCGGTTCGACACCTTCTGGGGCGCCGGTGCGGCGGCCGAAGCGACCGCCGGGGGCATGTCCGGCAAGGGCCAGGCGCTGATCCTGCTGCCCAAGGGCACGGTGGCACGTGCGCAAGCTCTCCCCTGAAGAAGCCGCCCTTTGGGCGAAGGTCACAGCGACGATCCGTCCGCTGTCGCGCGACGCCGGGGATCAATCCGAGGCGCTGCCTCTAGTCGATCCGGCGTCGCCCAAGGGCCGAGTACCGGCACCTCGCGCCAGCGTCGGCCCGGCGCCATCGCGCATGGCCCACCATCAGGCGACGCTGGACGGCGGCTGGGACCGGCGCTTGCGGTCGGGCAGGGTCGATCCGGACCGCACGCTCGATCTTCATGGCCACAGCCTCGACCGCGCATGGGAGGCGATCGACCGGGCGCTCGAGCGGGCCATTGCTTCCGGCGACCGCGTGTTGCTTCTGATTACCGGCCATGAGCGAAAGGGCGAACCGCCGCTGGAACGGGGCCGGATTCGCGCCGCTGTTCACGACTGGCTGGCGGTTTCCCGCCACTCTTCGCGCATCGCCGCCGTCAGGGGTGCCCATCGACGCCACGGAGGCGGCGGAAGCCTCTACATAATCCTTCGCCGCAGCTAGGCGCTTCCACCATTTTTTAACCTCACCTGTTTAGGTCTGTTTCGCGTGGACCCGTGACTAAGCGGTTGGCGGCAAGGGGCAGGCAGATTTCCAGGCTGAAGGAAGGTACGGCGCAAAAGGTCAGCAACGCGATCCTGTCGGGTGCGGCAGGCATTGCGTCGTTCGTCTTTTCCCTGCTGGCTTTCCTGACCATCACCAGCTTCAACGAAAAGGTTATCGCGTCGATCGTCGCGGGCTTGTTCTGCCTGATGATCAGCTACATCGCTTCGGAACGGCCCAACAGCCGCAGCGCCCGCGCCTTGTCGGCGCTTGGCGAGCGGTTGCTTGCGGTCGAGCAGGGGGATTTGACCAGCCCTACGCCAAAGGCCGTCCGCGAGAATATGCCCAAGCTCGCGACCGCCGTGGACAGCCTGTTCGCGGAAGTTCGCGCCTCGATCGAAAATGCCCACGCTTTGGGCATGTACGATCCGGTAACCTCGCTTCCCAACCGCCTCCATTTCCGCGCCGAGGCCGACAAGCTGCTTGCGGCTCGTGCGCCCGAGACGATGGCGGCGATGCTGTTCGTCGACCTGGACCGGTTCAAGAACGTCAATGACAGCCTCGGTCATGCGCGCGGCGATCAGTTGCTGATCATGGTCGCCAACCGCTTGCGGGTAGTCGTCACGGCGGAAATCGGTGAAGCGCAGGCCGGTCGGCCGCTTCTCGCCCGCCTCGCCGGCGACGAGTTCACCATCTTCTTCCCCGAAATCGAGACGGCGGCGGATGCCGAGCGGGTTGCCCGCCGGATTGCACTCGCCATCTCGGAGCCATTCGAGCTTCACGGGCACAGCATGGACATCGGCGCTTCGGTCGGCGTCGCGCTGAGCCCGGAGCATGGCGTCGCGATCGAATCCCTGATGCGCGCCGCCGACATCGCCATGTACCAGGCGAAGAATGCCGGTGGCGGACGCTATTGCCTGTTCAGCGAAGAGCTGGCGGCGGAGCATCAGCGCAAGGTCGATACCGAGGCCGCGCTCAGCGAAGCGGTTCAGCGCGGCGAATTCCTGTTGGCGCTGCAGCCGCAACTGAGCTTCGCCACCGGAGAAGTCAGCGGCGCCGAGGCGCTTCTTCGCTGGAACCATCCCCGCGAGGGAATGCGGCTGCCCGGAACCTTCATTCCCATCGCCGAGCAGACCGGGATCATTGCCGAGATCGGCGACTGGGTCATTGCCGAAGTCGCGTCGATGCTGACCGAGTGGCAGTCTCAAGGCATCGACCGGCGCATCGCCTTCAACGTCAGCCCACGCCAGCTCGACCGCGCCGACTTCTTCCAGCGGATGCGGGCGACCTTCGCCGACGCCGGCGTTCCACTGTCAATGATCGAGCTGGAATTCACCGAATCGGCGGCGATGGAATGTTCGGAATTCGTGCTGTCCGAGATCGCCGCGCTCCGCCGCGACGGAGCGTGGATCGCCATCGACGATTTCGGCACCGGCTATTCCAACCTGGCCCGGCTGCGCGCAATGCCGCTCGACCGGGTCAAGCTGGACCCCTCGCTGATCGCCGATATCGAGACCAGCGAGAAGGCGCGGGTCGTGATCCAGGCGGTGGTCCAGCTGATCAAGGGCGTCGGTGCGGGGGTCGTTGCCGAGGCGGTCGAAAACTCCGCCCAGGCCGACATCCTTCGCGCCATGGGCTGCGACACGGTTCAGGGCTTCGTCTTCGCCCAGCCGATGTTCGAGGAAGAATTCCTCGAGTGGACGCAAAACGCCGACCGGGGATCGCGCAGCGTCGCCTAACCGAGCAGTTTCGTCAGGATCCGACCGTAAATCCGGCTGAGCGTCCTTACGTCCTCGACCGCCGCATGTTCGCCGACCTTGTGCATGCTGGCGTTGGGCAATCCGAAATCAACCACCGGGCAAAGCTTGATCAGGAAGCGGCCGTCCGACGTGCCGCCGCTGGTCGATAGTTCGGGCTCGATACCGGTTTCCTCGCGAATGGCAGAAACCACGACGTCGTAGAGCTCGCCCGGCGGCGTAAGGAACGCCTCGCCGGAGATACGGGCGCGAACCGCGGACCCCGGCGCCTCCCGCTCGGCGATTTCCTCCACCAGCCGGACCAGGTC
>CAMPIY010000009.1 GCA_946886645.1 uncultured Sphingomonas sp. | reverse complement strand
TCGTCGATGATGACGACCTTCCCGTCCTTCACGATATAATCGATGTCCCGCTTGAACATCTTGTTGGCCTTCAGGGCCTGGTTCAGGTGGTGAACGACCTGGGTGTTGGCGATGTCGTAGAGGTTGGTGCCCTCGATCAGACCCGCGGCCTCGAGCATCCGCTCGGCCTTTTCGGTACCGTCCTCGGTGAGGACGATGGTCTTCTGCTTCTCATCCTTCTCATAATCGGGCTCGTCGAACTGCTTCACGATGGCGTCGACGCCCATGTAGAGCTCGGACTTGTCGTCGGTCGGGCCGGAAATGATCAACGGAGTGCGCGCCTCGTCGATCAGGATCGAGTCCACCTCGTCGACGATGGCATAGGCGAAGGGACGCTGGACCATCTGCTCGCGCGAGAATTTCATATTGTCGCGGAGATAGTCGAAGCCGAGCTCGTTGTTCGTCGCGTAGGTGATGTCGGCGTTGTAGGCGTCGCGCCGCTCCATATCGCTGAGGTTCGGGACGATCACGCCGACTTCCAGGCCGAGGAAACGATATATCTGGCCCATCCAGCCGGCATCGCGCGTGGCGAGATAGTCGTTGACGGTGACGACATGAACGCCCTTGCCGGGAAGCGCGTTGAGATAGACCGCAAGTGTTGCCACCAGCGTCTTGCCCTCGCCGGTCCGCATTTCGGCGATCTCGCCCCGGTGGAGCGCGATGCCGCCGATCATCTGCACATCGTAGTGGCGCTGGCCAAGCGTCCGGATTGCCGCCTCGCGAACGGTCGCGAAGGCTTCGGGCAGAAGGTCGTCGAGCTTGGCCCCTTCCGTCAGGCGCTGCCGGAACAACACCGTCTGGTTGCGCAACTCCTCGTCGGTCATCGCCGAGATGGTCGGTTCGTAGCTGTTGATGGTCTCGACGATCTTGCCGAGCTTGGCGACGTAACGGTCGTTGGACGAACCGAAGATGCTTTTGGCCAGGGAGGCGAGCATGTTGCGAAAAATTCCTCAAGAAATCGGGCGCGCCCATGGCGGCAGAATGGCCCCCCGCGCGCGGGAATGCAGCGGCGATGTAGGGAGAGGGTCTGTCCTAGTCAATTGACCGGGAGAATGGTGCGGCCTAGCCCGTTTCGATGACCGAATGGACCGGCGGATGCCTATGCGGGACCGTGCGCTTCGAGCTGGCAAGCGAGCCTTTCGATGCCGGATGGTGTCACTGCCGCACCTGCCAGCTCAACAGCGGCGCTCCGGCGATGGTGTTCGCAAGCGTTAGGACGGGCGATTATCGCGTGACTCAGGGGGCTGATGCCATCGGCACCGTCGCGTCGAGCAGCTTCGGGCACCGCGGCTTTTGCCGCCAATGCGGGACGCCGCTCTACATGAAGGTCGATCATCAACCGGAAACGGTCGATTTCAGCGTCGCGACGCTGGACGAGCCGAGCCAGGTTAGCCCCGAGTTCCACATTTTCTGGGGCAACAGGCCGTCATGGTTCGAAATCGATGACGGCCTGCCGAAGTTCGACCGGTTCCGGCCCGATACGAGGGGTCTCGAAGGGACGGAGCCGCCTGCCTAGAGCGCGGCCTCGAGCCATTGCTGGATTTGGCTACGCGGCGCAGCGCCAACTTTCTGCGCGATCGCCTCGCCGTTTTTGAACAGCAGCATCGTCGGGATGCCCCGGACGCCGTAGCGACCTGGAACGTCCGGATTCTCGTCGATATTGATCTTGGCGATGGTGACCTTTTCGCCCAGGTCCGCGGCGATTTCCTCAAGCGCGGGCGCAATCATCCGGCAAGGACCGCACCATTCCGCCCAGAAATCGACCAGCACGGGCTTGTCGGCGCCGAGGACATCGGCTTCGAAGCTCTGGTCGGTGACGGTCTTGGTGTTCTGGCCCATGGCGGGGACTCCTTATGCTCGGTTCCTAACCCATATGGGGACTGTTTCGGCGCCGCTCAACCGGCAAGCGTGATCAGCTTCGGGCCAGAGGTGTAGAGCAGCGACGCCTCTATCCGCCGACCCGGGAAAATGACGGCAAGGGCCGCGGCATAGGCATCCATCTGCGCACGGTGGGCGGGGGGAATATCGGCCTCCCTTGAAGGAACGCTGCGTCCGGTCTTGAAGTCGATGACCCGAACCAGGTCCTTGCCGATGCACAGCCTGTCGACCGTTCCCGCGACGACCCTTCCGTCGGCAAGCGTCGCGGCGATCGGCGCTTCCGCCAGCGAATCCTCGCCGAACAGCCCGGCGAAGGCCGGATCACCAATCAGCGAGCAAGCCGAGTCGGCGATTTCCCGACGCGCGACCTCTTGCTCGACCCCTGCCCGCTCCAACCAGCGGAGCGCTAGGTCATGCCGGTCTTTCGGCGCGACACCAGGCAGCCGCTCGAACAGTGAATGCAGCAGTGTCCCGCGCCTCGCGGCCTCGCGCATGGCGGGGCTTGGCGGAATGGCAGCGTCCTGGTCCTCGGCGATTTGCGATGGCGCCAACGGCCGGGGCGGTCGTGCTTCTACCGGAGCCGGTCGGCGCAGCCATTCGGGGATTTGAAGCGGCAAGAGCGGCTTTTTGCCTACCCCGCGCATGGCGACGCTTCGCCCTTCGCTTTCCCAGACCAGGGCAGACCCCCAGCCTTCGACTTCGACCGGGACGGCACCCAGCCGCGCCATTGCCTGAGCCGACTGCCGGTGCCAGCTTCCTTCGGGCACGTCCCGCTTCGGCTTCGCACCCGCGATGACAAGCCGTTCAGCCGCACGGGTAAGGCCGACATAGGCAAGGCGCCAATGCTCCTCCTGGTCGGCGGCTTTGGCTTTCTCGATAATATCGCGAAAACGTGGCGCGCATTCGTCCTTGCGAGGCCGAATGACCGGAACCGATCCTCGCGTGGTGATCGGCAGGTCGATGGTCGAGCTGGTGCCGCCAACCTTCGATGGATCGTGCGTTGCATCTGCGAGGACCACCAGCGGCGCCTCAAGGCCCTTGGCGCCATGCACGGTCATCACCCGGACGGCGTCGCCCGGCGCGGCAGGATCGCGCTTTACCTCGACATCGCCCCGCCGGAACCATGACAGGAAGCGATCGAGCGATGCGGTTTCCTCACTTTCGAACGCCAGGGCGCTCGCCACCAACTCTTCGATCGGATCGCGCGCCGCCTCGCCCAATCGCCGAAGCAATTTGCGCCGGCCGCCCATTTGCCCGGAAAGGATGGTCTCGAGAAAGCGAGCAGGCGTCACGAAATCCGCCATCGCGAGCCAATTCGAAAGGGTATCGTGAGCGGCCGCGAAATCGCTGCGTTCGTCGCGGCGCTTTTGCAATTCAGACCACAGCTTGCCGGTCCGGCCCTGCGCAAGATCGTAAAGCTGCTGCTGGTCCCAGCCAATCAGCGGGGAAACCAGCAGGCTCGCAAGATTCAACTCTTCGAGTGGCTGGACCGCAAAGGCGATCGCCGACATCAAGTCCTTGACCGCGAGAGGCCTGTGCAGATGGAGCCGGTCGATCCCCGCGACAGGGACACCCTGCGCGTAAAGGCGGGCGACAATCAGCGACGCCAGTACCGTCCGGCTTCGCACCAGGATCATGACGTCGCCGGCAGTCAGTGGCCGTCCGGTGGTCGCCATGACCGGCGCTTCGGCCAACCATCGCTTGATCTGCCGCGCGATGGCGTCGGCGTAGAGCCGCACGGTTTCGTCGACCCAGCCTTCTTCGCCGGCCTGCTCCTCATTCGCCAGTTCGACCGCGGGATCGAAGGCGGGCCATAGCTCGACCCGTCCCGCCCTTCCTTCATGGAAGGCCTCGTGAGGTTCCGGCGGCGCCGGCAGACCCATGGCGGAGTGCCCTACCTCGCCGATCAGCGCATCGACGACCTGCAGGACGGCCGGAGAGGAACGGAAGCTTGCGCTGATCGACAGGTCACGAAATTCACGCACCCGCGCCTCCGCCTGGTCGGCTGCATCGGTGAGCAGCTCCGCGCGTCCCGCGACCAGCGTACGGAATTGCTCATATTCCCGCGGATTGGTTCCCTGGAACCCGAAGATTGCCTGCTTGTAATCACCGACCATGAACAGCGTCCGCCAGCGATCCTCAGCCTCGGGATTGCCGCTGAAGAATTCTCCGGCCAGCGCATCGACGATCGCCCATTGGTCGGAATTGGTGTCCTGCGCCTCGTCGACCAGAATGTGGTCGGTGCGCTGGTCCAGCTTGTAGCGGACCCACCCGCCCATTCCGGGATTCTCGAACAGGCGGCGCGTCCAGGCGATGAGGTCGTTGAAATCGGCGGCACCGGCGGCGCGCTTGGCACCGACATAGGCGCGAGCGAAAGCCTGCCCGGCACGCAATCCCGCAGCCTGGACTTTCGCGACGACTACCGCGGCGGTCAGCGTTTTCAGCTCTACCCACCAGTTGGTAAATGCGATCGCCAGGGCCTCGTAGTCCGGATCGGCCGCCACCTGCTTGGGGGAAACCTTGCAAACCTCGCCGTCGGCCTTGGTGATGCCCCTCCCGATTTCGCCGATGATCGCCATCCGCTGTGCCGCAGGCGCGGCCAGGAAACGCTCCAGATTGCCGACAATGGTATTGGCTGTTTGCGTTCCCCAGGCGCGGTTGGCGGCGACAAGCCGATCAAATAGCGGGTGGTCGATGGCTTCATTGGCGAATTTGGCCGCAAGCGCCTTATCTGGATCGTTTGGGTCGAGGCCGATCAGGCCGAGTATCACGGGCTCGATCGAAGCAGGCTCCCCGAGGGCTTCCATTGCTTCGCTGGCCCGCGCACAATCGAGCAGGTAGCTCTCCGCACCTGCCTCGCCCAAACGCCGGCTGAGCTCCGACACATCGTCGATCAGGCCCCGCCGGCCGCCCGCTTCCGCGTCTGCCAGCAGGGCCGCCAAGGTCCGCTTGGCCAGCTCTGCCTCCGCCCTTCCCTCGATGGGCTTGAAGCCCGGCGTGATGCCCGCCTCGGCGGGAAAGGCGGCGAGCAGGGTTTGCGCGAAACTGTGGATGGTCTGGATTCTCAGGCCACCGCCCGGGGCATCGAGCACCCGCGCGAACAGGCGGCGCGCTCGCTCGACCATTGGCGGGTCATTGTCTTCCCCGAGCGCGAACAATTCCTTCTTCAGCGCCTCGTCGGGCAACCGGACCCAGTGGGCCAGCCTTTCCCCGATGCGGTTCGCCATTTCCGCTGCCCCGGCCTTGGTGAAGGTCAGGCACAAGATTGCCGACGGCGGGGTTCCACGCAGCAGAAGGCGCATCACCCGCGATGTCAGCACATGGGTCTTGCCCGTGCCCGCCGAGGCCGACAGAGCGGCATGGACCAGCGGATCGGATGCCGCCGCTTGCGCGCCTTCAAGCCGCAGGAACGGCTTCAAACGGCGGCGCATCTCGCCCCCTTCCCGCTTCCCAAGCCGCCCGCTTCCGCATAGGGACGAAGGCCGACCAATTTTGCGAGGCTTGAATGGGCGACGACGACAAGAGTGACGACGGACGGCGGACAAAGCTGGTGAAGGCCGGCGTCGCGGTCGGCATCGGATCGGCAGCGATCGTCGCGGCGCTGCTCTACGCGTCGAAGGTCAAGAAGCCGAAGCGCGGCGAGCGGAGCGAATAGGCTAGTCACGGCCGTACCATTCCTCCAGCCGCATCAGCTGGTCATAATCCTCATAGGGCGCATAAGCCGGGTTGAGCTTGGCCTCGAACGGCTCCGTGCCGAGCAGCCATTTGGCGGCAGCATCGGCGAACTGCGCGTAGGCCCGTTCGACGAAAGCATCCGCGCCTTCGTCCTTGTCCGGTGACTGGCGGTAGCCGAAGCGGCCATTCTTCTTCGCCAGCGACCAATATTCGTGGCAACCCACCTCGCTCCCGATATCGCCGAACCCGCCTGCGCGGGCGATTAGTGACAAAAGGCCGAGTTGGAGCGCGAAGCCTTCCGTGACGGCCTTGGGTTTCGGCGCCTGCCCTGTCTTGTAATCGACGATCGCAAGCCTCCCGTCCGGCAAGCGGTCGATTCGGTCGACCCTCCCTTCCAGGGTGACGCCGGCCACGGTCGCGCTGCCCTTCGTTTCGGCCAGCACCGTCTTGCGGCCGTTGGCCCGGTCCTCCGCCATTTCCGCCGCGGCCCAATCGATCGCCTCCATCAAGCGCGGCGACCACAAGGCCCGGAGCATCGGATGGATACTTTCATCCTCGATCATCGCGCGGGCACGGGCGACAAGCTTGTCGGGATTGCAATCGTCTTCGTCGAACCAGCGCTGGAAGACGTCATGCACCGCCGTGCCCTTCCATGCGGCGGTTTGCTCGGCATCGACCGGCTCTTCGGACCTGAGGCGCAAGATGGTCTTGGCATAGAAAGCGAACGGATCGGCCTTCAGACGATCGAGATCGGTGACAACGATGCGCTTCGGGCGAACGTCCAGGGGCGGGCAAGGCGCTGGCTTTGTCGCCGGTTCGATACCCGTGCCGGCATCGAGTTCGTGGGCCATCCTCTCCAGACGCTGGTCGCGGGTCATTCCCCCTGTCATGGCCTGCACCCTGAGCCACAGGCGGGATGCGATTGTCGGCGACCTGCTATCGCGGCGCGCGCGCGTCAGAAGGACGCGTGGCGCACCCAGTGCGCTCAAAAAGTCATGCGCCGCCAGACCCGTCCGGAATTCCAGCCCGGGAAGGCCAAGCTTGCGCCGGATTTGCGGCGCCAGCCATGGATCAGGGGTTGGAGCCGCCGGCCAGACACCTTCATTCATCCCGCCGAGGATCATCAAATCCGCCTGTTGCAGCCGCGCTTCGAGCAATCCCCAAATAAACACGCGCGGATGGCCGCCATAGGGACGCCGCACCGGCACTGAATCCATCAGCGCGCGCAGCAACGGCACGATGTCGTCGGCCGTCACGGCCATGATCTTGGAATCGGCGGACGATTCAATCTGCGCGAAAAGCTCTCCGGCCGCGCGCCCGTCGGCCCCTCGCCATCCCCGATCGGCGGCGAGCGTGCCGGCCAATTCCCTCAACGTCCCCGCGACCGAAGCCAGCGTCGTCATTCGGGTCGCGGATTGAGCGATCGGCGAGACGGCTGGACGCACCTTCTGCCACGCAATGTCAGCCTTCTTCTCGGCAAACCGCTCGTCGAGTCCCTCGATCCCGGAACGTGGGCGAGGCCCGCGAAGCGCAAGGTCGAGCGCCCGGATGGAGTCCAGCCAGGCCAGCCGTTCATCACCCTCGCCACCGACAAGGGGATGTTTGAGCAAGGCGAGCAGCGGCACGGGAGCGAGGTTTTCGACAGCAGCCGCCGCGATCGCCAGCAGCAGCGTCCCGGCGGGCGTCTTCGAAAGCGAGAGGCCGGCGCTGTCGTCCGCCTCGATCCCCCAGCGAAGT
This sequence comes from uncultured Sphingomonas sp., assembly GCA_946886645.1. The sequence goes on along the minus strand of CAMPIY010000009.1, from coordinate 12,752 downwards.
AGGTGGGCCGATACCCGGGCAGCGAGATTGCGGTCCGGCGTGACCAGAGCTGCCGTCAGTCCAGGTGTTTCGATCGCCTCGCGCAGAGAAATGGCGATGGCCTGCGCCTCGCCAGCCGGATCGGCCAACTCCGCAGCCCTGACGCCGGTCAATCGGCGCTCCGGGGGCGAGAGCCGGGTCCACTTGTCACTAAAATTCGCCGAGGCCATCGCGTTGACCGCCGCTCGGCCCCGCGCTGCCGTCGATGATGCACGGCCACCGCGGAGCCAGGGCCGGACCTCGTCTCGACCGACGCCAATCCGGTGAAGCAGGCGCTTCAAATGATATTGCGGATGGCTTTCCTCGCTACGCCCGTCCTCGTCGGGCCCGAGCGCATCCCATTCCCGGGCCGGCATGGCCTGGACACCGGACAAGGCCGGAAGCACGACAGCGCCACTCTCCAACCTGGCCACCGCCGCGAGCACGGCGGCGATTGCCGGGGCGGATGTCGTGATGCCGGCGGCGATCGTGAATCCTTCCGGCGGCCGTTCCGACCATCGATCCGCAATCGAATGAAGCAGCCTGCCTCGCCGATCGGCCAGGTCGATCATGCCGCGTTTGGCGAGCATCGCCGGCCACTCGTCCAATATATGTCGAAACCGCTCGATCGCATGAAGCCAATGCGCCGCCAGCTCGGGTGTGTCGGTGACGGCCTCAAGCAACCGCGACGCCGGGATTTCCTCCACCGCCAGCGCATCCATCGTCCGCGCCAGGGCGTCCGCCAGCCGCATTGCCTCGGCTGCGCTTTCGCCTTCGGCGCGCACGAGCCGGGCCAGGAGAAGCTGCCGCGCCAATGGTTCGATTGCCGGAGGAATTTGCTCGGCAAGATCCAGCGGGTCGAGCGCGCCGCCAATTCGATCACCGATTTCCGGATCGCCGATCGCAATGAGGCGCGGCAGGATCAGTCCATCCCCGCTCGCCCGGACGAATGCTTCGGTGATCGTTCGAACCGCGCGATTGTTGGGAAGGAGGATTCTCCCCCTCGCCAGGGCAAGCGGGTCGCGACCGAATTCCGCGGTCAGCCCCGCGGCCAGGGCGTCGGCAAAGCTTCGGTGCGCGGGGATTGAATAGACCAAAGGTTCGCCGGGCGCCCGGCGCTGGAACAGGCCCGCGTCAGCCATCCTGCAGTGCGCGCTCGGTAGCTGGAATGGCCGCTGGCGACCCTACGTCGAACCACAGGCCCTGATGAACCGCGCCGAAGCACCGTCCTTCCTCGATCGCGCGATCCCACAGGATGTTGGTCGAGAAAGCACCCTCAGGCGCGTCGCGGAGCAACCGCTTCGACACCATCTGGATTCCCGTGAACACGTAAGGCGCGACCTTGCCCTTCTGGCGGCGAACCAGCTTGCCGTCGGCCTTCATGTGAAAGTCGCCCTGCCCTGCATGATTGCCGGCCCGCGCCTGCGGAACGAGCAGGAGAAGCGCGTCCATCTCACCCTCACGCCAATGCGACGCAAGCAGGCGAAGCGTGTCGGCGGGTCCGTCGATCCAGAAATTGTCACTGTTGACGACCAGGAAAGGATCGGCCTCGATCATCGGCTCGGCCCGCACCATCCCTCCGCCTGTCTCGAGTAGCAGGTCGCGCTCGTCGCTGATCTTTACGTCGAAATCCTTGGCTCTGCTCCTGAGGTGCGCCTCCAGCGCGTCGGGCAGATAGTGGACGTTGACCACGATTTTCGTCACGCCCGCCACCCTCAGCCGGTCGAGGACATGGTCGATCAGCGCCTTGCCAGCGACCTCCACCAGCGGCTTGGGTCTTGTCGCGGTCAGCGGCCTCATCCGCTTGCCCAGCCCGGCCGCCATCACCATCGCCGTGTCGGGGACCGCTGCATCGATGCCGGGGCGAAGCGCCAGGGCGCGGGCCTTGCGGTTCACTCGGCGGCTTCCTTCCACGCGCTCGCCCGCGCCGATTGCGGAACATTGGCGTCGAACCAGGCCCGAACCGGCACCAATGAAGGATGCGCCAGGTCGCGCTCCAGCAAGCCCCACATGCGCGGCTGGAAGGCTTTGTAACGGTCCTTCCCGTCGCGCTTCCAGAGCCGGCAGAAGACGCCAAGAATGCGCGTGTTACGCTGGGCGGCCAGCGCCCAATAAGCGCGCTCGAACCGTTCGTCCGCGCCCGTCCGCTCGACATAGCGGTCGATCATATCACGCTCGACATCGGGCGAAACGTCGCGCCGGGCATCCTCCAGCACCGACACCAGGTCGTAGGCCGGATGGCCCGCCAGCGCGTCCTGGAAATCCAGCAGTCCGAACCGTTCGACCCCGCCGCGGCCGTCGAGCAGCATCACATTTTCAGCATGGTAGTCGCGAAGCACGGTGACCGGGCCAAGACCGTCGTTCGCGATAGGGCCAAGCACCTCGCGCCAGGCTGCATCCCAGCCATCGGCATCGACGCCTTCCATGCCCACCGCCGGGACATACCAGTCGAGGAAGAGAGCTAGTTCCGTCAGCCACTCCTTAAGCCCGTGCGGCGGCAGGTCACGCATCGGCTCATGGTCATGCAAATGGATGAGGACGTCGGTCGCGATTTCGTACAGCTCACGTTCGGCTTCGGGCCTTGAGTCGAGCGCCTCCCGCATCCGCTCGTCACCAAGATCGTCGAGCAGCAACAAGCCCTGCTCAAGGTCCGCCGCCAACACCTTGGGCGGCGTAAGGCCGACGCCCTCGAGCCATTCGGCGATCGCCACGAACGGGCGCGGGTCCTCATGCGGCGGCGGCGCGTCCATCAACACCGCCCGGCGTTCACCCGCCAGGATACGGAAATAGCGACGGAAGCTCGCATCCCCCGCCAGCGGGAGAATCCGCGCCTCGGACCATCCGTGGCGGGCAAGGAAATCGGAAGCGCCGGCGGGCGGAATCATGACAGGGACCATCGCCCTTCCCATGCCGCCGGGACCCGGGCTGTCAAGGAGCGCGAACCGTCATCCATCGCTTCGAGCGACAAAGCGAGCGCATCGGGCCACGCGTTGCGGCCGCCATGCTCGGGCCATTCGATAATCAGGACGCCATCGTCGCGAATATCTTCGAGGCCGAGTTCATCGAGATCCGACGGCTGCTCAATCCGATAAAGGTCCACGTGCCACACCGGCGGCGACAGTTCCTCATAGGGCTGGACGATGGCAAAGCTAGGGCTGGGCACTTCGCCCTTATGACCAAGGGCGGCCAGCATTCCCCGCACCAAGGTGGTTTTTCCCGCCGACAGCGCCCCCGACAGCGTGATGACGTCACCCGCGCGAAGGACGGCCGCGATCTTCTTCCCGGCGGCCAGGGTTGCGCGCTCGTCGGCCAATATCATTGCGGGGCTCGCGGGATGGTCATCGTGACCGACGTTCCCTTGCCAGGCCTGGATACAAGCTCGACCTTGCCCCCGTGCGCTTCGATGAACTGCCGCGTCAGCGGCAGCCCAAGGCCCAGCGCCGCATCGCCCCGGCTTGTCGATCCCGACCGATGGAAGCGCGCGAAAACCTGCGCCTGGTCTTCGGGCTGGATCCCCGGACCGTTATCGGCGACGGTCACGGTCACCTCTTCTTCCGTCCCGCTGGCCTTCAGCGCGATTTTCCCGCCCTCCGCCGTGTAGGCGACGGCATTGCGAAGGATATGCTCTACGGATTCCCTCAGCCGCCGAGCATCTCCGATCACGCTTCCCGCGGACGGATCGATTTTCAGGTCGAGCTTCTGCTGCTTGTCATCGGCGCGTGCGCGCACGGCATCCGCAACCGCCCGGAGCATTCCCGACATGTCGACCCGCTCTCGCTCCAGGACGACACCCATCGTGTCTCCCTGGGTCAGGTCCAGCACGTCGTTGATCAGCTTCGACAGGCGATCGACCGATTCCAGGATTGCGCCAACATAGTCCGACGCGGCGGGCGGCAGCTTACCCGCATAGCCCGCGGCAAGCATTTCCCCGAAGCCGCCGATCGAAGTGAGCGGCGTTCTGAGCTCGTAACTCATGTTGGCCACGAAGTCGGTTTTGACCCGGTCGGCCTCCTCCAGCGCGGTCGCCCGTTCCCGCAACGCCGCTTCGATCCTGCTCGAGTCCGTCACGTCGATCATGGTGAAAAGCGCGTTGCCGTCGGGCAGCGGCACCGCCGCGAAGTCGAAATGCCGACCATCGGTCAGCGACACCCGACCGGTGCCCGACTGGCGGCCGCTGGTCGTTGACCGCACCAACTCTCGCACCTGCGCCGCCTCGGTAGGATTTACGAGGCGCTTGGCCATGGCGGGGACCAGCTCGTCGACGCGCGGATGTTCCGCAAGCCAGCTTTCGTCCAGATCCCACACCTCGCTGAACCGCCGGTTCCACAGGTAGAGCCGGCCGTCCGAAGCAAAAACGCTGATGACCTCGAACAAATTGTCGAACGTCGCGGCGCGAACCCGAAGCAGCGTGTCGCGCGCCGAGGCGAGCCGGACCTGCTCCGTCCTGTCTTCGAAGATCAGGCGCAGCCCGCCATCCGGCAACGGCTGCGCCAGGATGCGAAGGTGGTCGCCGTTCGCGAGAATCCAATCCTCTTCGATGGTTTCCTCGGGCGAGGTGAACCAGTCGCGCCGCTCGGCCTTCCATGCGGGGAAATCGCGCACTTCGGGCAGACGACCGTTCTCGCGCATGCGCTCCAGCACGCGATCGAACTCCGGCTGCTCGGAAAGCCATTCCGGCTCGAGCTGGGCCATGATCGCGAAAGGCTGGTTGAAGAAGGCGATATGCCGGTCGCCGTCGAACTGGGCGGCACCGGCGGTCATCCGGTCGGCCAGCTCGCGCTGCGATTCCTGGTGGCGGGAAAGCTCCAGCCGCGCATCCTCGAGGTCCTGGATATCGATCGCAAACCCCGCGACGGCGCCAGTCGGAAGCGGTACGTCGACCAGGCGAAGGACCCGCCTTTCCTGGCCGATCGTAGCGGGCTGGATACGCGAATAGGGGCGCCCCGTTTCCAGCGCGGCCTCCGCGCCCGAGCGGGCGCTTTCGCTGCCGCTTGCGTCGATCAGTTCGCTGCCGCGCTCGATGACGTCGGCCGCGTCACGCGCCTCGACGGCGGCGACGAAGGCTGCGTTGACCAGGCCGAGGCTGAGGTCCGGACCCCGATACCACATCGGGAAGGGCGCGCTTTCGATAAGATGGGTCAGCGCATCCAGCGCCCCTTCCGTCTGCTGGAGGCGCTGCGCCAGCCCGGCCCGCTCGCGATCCGCCTGGGTGATATCGAACAGCCAGAGCAATAGGCTGCCCGGCTTGGCGGGATGCGGGGCAAGCGATGCCCTGACTTCGACGACCCTGTCCCGGCCCGCAAGCGCCAGTTGGCGGCTGATCGGCCGACCGCCGAGCCGGACTTCCGCCAGGTCTGTCGACAGGCTGTCGAGATCCGCCCGCTCGAACCCTGAATCCTTGCCGGCCAGATCGGCAAGCTGACGCGGAACGCCGGCGAGGCCGAGTTCGCGGGTCAATTGCTCATCCGCTTCCACTTTCCCGTCCGGATGAACCAGGATCGCACGCGCAGGTGCGGAGTCGAGCAGGGACCGCATCGCCCTGGCGGCACCAAGGACCGCTTGCGCGCGGCGGAGCCGCTTCGCCGCGAGGATCGCCAGCGCGGCGGCGATTACCACCCAGATGGCGGCAATGACGATAATGGCCGCGGCCAGGTTCGCCCCCACCATCAACGCTGCTGGCCCCCGACAATCATCGCCTCGTCATAGGGCTGGCCAAATGAAAGAAAAAGGGCTGCAGATCGGAAGATTCAAAGGACGCCCGCACCAACCTCAGCCACCGCAAAATGTCGCAAAAAAGTCACAGCTTCCAAACCTCTTCCTTCGGCCCGTTGACTTCGCCCACGGCCCAGAGAAGTGTGCAAGAATTCAACTTGGTGCGAGTGCCAGCGATACGATTGGCCGGCCAAATAAGGGGACAGTTATGAGCTTTCGGAGCGACAACAGGGTAATTCGTCCAAGCCTGCTGCTTGGTGTTTCGATGGCCGCGCTGCTCGCGGGAAGTCCCGCATTCGCGCAGACCGTTGACACCGCGCAGCCCACGGACACGACGGAACCGGATGCCACGACGCCAGAAGCTCCTGCGCCAGCAGCGCCCCAGGCCGCACCTGAAGACACAACCGCCACGATCGTCGTCACGGGTTCACGTATTCGTCAGCCTGAATTCACCAGCCCCGACCCGGTTGCTTTGATCGATCCGACGATGTCCAAGCGCGAGGGCAAGCTCGACACCGCGGACATGCTGCAATCGTCGCCGATCGCGGCCGGCTCGACCCAGATCACGTCGGCCATCTCGTCCAACTTCGTGACCGATGGCGGTCCTGGCGCCCAGACGATCAACCTTCGCGGCCTCGGCGCGAACCGCACCCTCGTTCTGCTCAACGGCCGCCGGGCAGGCCCCGCCGGTACCCGCGGCGGCGTTTCGTCGTTCGACTTGAACGTCCTTCCCCAGTCGATCGTCAGCCGCATCGACATTCTGAAGACCGGCGCCTCGTCGATCTACGGCTCGGACGCGGTTGCCGGCGTGGTCAACCTGATCACCAAGACCGAAATGGACGGCTTCCAGCTGGACGCCAACGTGTCGGTTCCGCAGCAGGGTGGCGGCGAGCAGTATCGGATTTCCGGTCTCTGGGGCAAAACGTTCGATCGCGGTCACGTCATGGTCGCCGTCGATTACTTCAAACAGCGCGAGATGGCGCGCGGCGACCGCAAATATCTTGGTTGCCCGGAATCCCGAACCTACACCGACGAAAGTCACAAGACCCGCGCCGACCTGATCGATCCTCGCACTGGTAAGCCGCACTGCGAAGATCTGCGTTGGGGTCATCTCTGGACCTACGACCTTGAGTATATGTATGACTACGGTCCCGGCAACCTTAACCTGCCCGGCGGCGTGTACACCGGTCCGGTCAATCTCATTCAGTTCCAGTATCCGGGAGAGGTCCTGGGAATTCCGTCGACTGCGGACTTCCTTCCGGGCGCGATCAGCACCTTCTCGGCGCCTCCGGGCTGGTTCCCGACCGGTTACGACGGACCGTCGACTGCGGTCCAGAACGCCTACCATCCCTTCGTCCTGGAACAGTCCCTCATTCCCAAGACCGAGCGCTTCACGGTCTATGCGGATGCCGCCTACGAGCTGACCGACGGCATCGAGGCCTACGCGGAATTCCTCGGGAACCGGCGCAAGACCTACCAGAACGGCTGGCGCCAGATCTGGACCTTCGGCGGAACCGAAGATTATTTCGGGACCTACTGGGCTCAGGGCTTCGACGGTTACAACCTGATCAGCCCGACCGGGATCACCAACCACGCCGATACAGCGCAAAAGGTCGACTATTGGCGCGGCGTCGGCGGGCTGCGCGGTGATCTGGGTGGGTTCCTGAAGGGTTGGTCCTACGACGCCTACGTCCAGTACAGCCATAACAAGGGCATTTATAAGACTGAGCAATTCCTCCAGGAAATCTACGACGTTTCCTATTTCCAGACGTCGTCCTGCGTCGGCACGACCCTGCCCTTCTCGGGCAAGCAGTGCATGGATCTCCCCTGGACCGACCCGTATTTCCTGGCCGGGCAGCTAACGCCGGAACAGGCGGACTATATGTTCGATTGGGAAACCGGCAAGACGATCTACAAGCAGGTGAGCGGCGAAGCGTCGATGACCGGCAACCTATTCGACCTGCCAGCCGGCCCGGTCGGCGTAGCCCTGGGGGCGGCGATCCGTCGCGACGAAATCAAGGATACGCCGGGCGAGATTACGTTCCAGCCCAACCCATATTATGATCCGACCATTCCGCTCGACAGCGCAATTTGCAAGCGGGTCAGCGTCGCGCGGCCGTTCTATCCGTGCGAACAGTTCCACAGCAACTCGTGGGGCAACACGGCCTCGGGCATCACGGCCGGCCACGTTACCACCAAGGAAATATTCGGCGAAATCCAGGTCCCGATCCTGAAAGACGTGCCGATGTTCAAGAGCCTGTCGCTGTCCGGCGCGGCCCGACTGACAAACGTCAGTTCCAAGCAGGCCAAGACCGGCGCGTCCGACAAGGATAACGGCAACTGGACATACAAGATCGGAGCCAACTGGGCGGTCAACGACTGGCTAAGGTTCCGTGGCACGTACGGCACGTCCTTCCGCGCGCCGGCCCTGTTCGAGCAATTCAAGGCGAACGAAACGAGCTTCGTGAGCGTCCGCGGCGAGCCCTGCGCGTTCGTTGATCTAAACCTGGCTCAGGGCAACATCAGCCAGCGCGTTCACGACAACTGCATCGCCGAACTGACACCGCTGATTGGCGCGGCGAACGCGGGGAGCTATGCGGGTGCGTCGATCACTGCCACCGTCTTCTCGCAGGGCGGCATTGGCGTGCTTGATCCGGAAACCTCTACCGCGAAGACGGCGAGCGTTATCTTCACGCCGCGCTTCGATTTCCTGCCAGATACCCGGCTCAGCCTGGCGGTCGATTATTTCGACATCGAGGTGAAGGGCGAAATTTCGCAGCTCGGTGCGTTCAACATCCTCAATCAGTGTTACGAATCCGAGTTCTTCCCAGACGATCCGCTGTGTGATCTGTTCACCCGCGCCGGACCGGACACGCCAGATCCGGCAGCGATCACAACGATCAACGACAAATACGTCAATATTGCTCGCCAGCGGAATACCGGCATCGACGTCACGGCGCTGGTCCAGCACAATTTGGGTAGCTGGGGCAACCTCTCCTTCCTCGCCAATATGACTTGGCAGCTGAAGGACGAGATTGGCCTGTTCGAAGACACTGTCGTCGACAACAATGGCGAAATCGGCGATCCGAAGTTCGTCGGCGATTTCAACCTCACATGGCGCATGCCGCGTGGCGGATGGACCCTCTTCTGGGGGGTCGATGTCATCGGCAAGTCGGACAACGAGCAAGATTTCCGCGATGCCCATGGCGGAGAGCTCTGCGTCGATTCCGCAATTCGCGGTCACTACTGCGTTGACGTTTCTACGCCGACGACCTTCTACCACTCGGCGTCGATCACGAAGGAAATTGGCAAGAAGTTCGAGATGACTCTGGGCATGTCGAACGTCTTCAATACCAAGCCACCACGCACCAGCACCATCGGCGGCGCGGGCATTCCAACGTTGATCGGGCCGGTGGTCGGAACTTCGCAGTACGATCTGATGGGCCGTCGCTTCTTCCTGAACGTCAGCCGCAAGTTCTAAGGAACCAGACCAACTCAAAGGGGCGGCAGTCATCTGCCGCCCCTTTTCTTTTCCGGGACGGCGATTAGAACCAACCAGCCAATGGCCTTCATCAAAGTCAAACCCGATACGCTCGACGCGGAAACGGTCCGGTTTGCGCCGACGCCGCTCAATCAACCGCTGTTTCTCAACAGCATTCCCAAGAGCGGCAGCCATTTGCTCCGCAACATTCTCCGGATGTTCGTGCCGGTCGAGCAGCAATACCGGGCCCAATTCATCCAATGGCCCAATCTGGCCCAGCATCTGGACGCCTTCGACCCGGCCAGGAATTTCATGAGCTTCGGCCATCTGTTTTTCACGGATGGTTCCGCCATCGAACTCACCAACGTCCGCAAGATTCTTCTTTATCGCGATCCTTATGATTGGGTGCTGGCACGGGCCCGCTTTTATGTGTCTGACGAATTCCAGGCCAATCTGGAACATCTGAAGGATGGCCGGATTGGTGTCGACGATCTGTTATCGCTAATGATTTTCGGAATCCGCACGGAAGTTCCGTCCCTTACCGACATGTACGATCTTAACGTCGTCGCCTGGCTTGGGTCGGATATCTTTGCGGTACGCTATGAGGAATTGTCGGGACATGTTCGCGAAATCAACACGTCCGAGGCCGAAGCATATTTCTCGAACCTGCTCGGGGCGTGCGGCATTTCACCACTGCCCGCCAACTGGCGAGAACGGGTGACGGTTGGGGCTGATCGGCGCCAAAGCGCGACGGCCCGCGAAAATTTGACCGATATACGTGTCGAAATCCCGAGGGATCTTCCGGACAAGCATCGGCGGCTTGTCGATCATGTCGCGCCGGGCCTCCGTGCCCTGCTCGGTTATCTGTGATCCAGTAGAATCTTATGTCGATTATTGCTGCCTACCCCCGATTGTCGGAAGCCAAGGAGAAGATGGACGGTGGGCAGTTGGACGCCGCTTCCATGCTCGTCATCCAGCACCTCCGGGAAAATCGCAATGAACCCAGGGGCTTGGCTTTGCTTGGCGCGATCGCGCTCAAAACCGGCGCTTTGGTCCAGGCCGAGCAATTTCTTCGGCAAGCGATAGCTGCGGGCGCGCGTTCCTTCGAAACACAACGCGACCTTGCCTCGGCCCTGAACCAACAGGAGCGGCTGGCCGAGGCGCTCAATGCCTTCACCATACTTCAGCAGCAATCGTCGGACCCGCATCTACGGTCGACCAGGACGCTGATACTCGACAAGCTGGGCCGCAATGCCGAGGCGATCGACGAGCATCTCAAACTGGTCGACGCTCATCCGGATGAACCGCAATTCTTGATCGCCTATGGCCATAGCCTTCGTGCAGCCGGCCGCACTGATGATGCGATTGCTGCCTATCGCCGCGCCACGGCCATCGATCCGGAACGGGGCGAAGGCTGGTGGTCGATTGCCAACGTCAAGGCGAAGGTCCTGACGGACGAGGATATCGACGCGATGAACACGGCTCTCGGAATCGCCGTGGACGCGCTCAACATCGTGCCGCTGCACTTCGCGCTCGGCCGTGCCTGGCATGACCGAAAAAACGCGGAAAAGGCATTTCATCATTTCTCCGAAGGTAACTCCCTTCGCGCGGAGATCATCAATTACGACCCCAACGAACTGACCGAAGAGGTCGACGATGTCCTCGGACGGTTCGATCGGGAATTTTATGTGCGTGGACGGGCTTTTTCGCGTTCAGGTCCGGCACCGATCTTCCTGATCAGCATGCCTCGATCTGGGTCGACGCTTCTCGAGCAAATGCTCGACCGCCATCCGGACATCGAGGCGGTCGGAGAACTGCCCTACATGCGCGCACTTGTGCGTTCCGCGGTTGAAATTCACACGCGACGGGGCGCCGTCAAAGTGCCTGACATTGTCGAAAACATGGGTGATGCCGAAGCGGACGCCTTTGGCCAGGATTATCTCAACCGCGCATCGCTACACTGGCGGGGGCCCGCGCGCTATTTCATCGACAAGATGCCGATGAACTGGAGCGATGTTCCGTTCATCCGCCGCATCCTTCCCCAGGCCAGGTTTATCGAAATCCGGCGACCGGCGATGGATTGCTGCTTCTCGAATTACATCCACTATTTCTCCAGGGCGCATGCCTCATCGTTCTCGCTCGACCATATCGGACGCGCCTACGCCGATTATGCGCGAATGATGGATCACATCGGAACGCTGGCTCCGGAAACGTTATACCGGGTTCGATACGAAGAGCTGATCGAGCGGCCGGAAGAAATCCTGAGAGGAGCGCTCCATCACCTCGGGCTCGAATGGAACGAAGCGCTACTAAGCTTTCACGAGTCCGGCCGTGTTGTTCGGACGCCCAGCGCCGAACAGGTTCGCCGCCCACTCAATCGGGAAGGCATCGGCACCTGGGTGCCCTATTCCAAATGGCTGGGGCCCTTACGCGAAGCTTTGGGGCCCCTCGCCGATCAGTAGCGATAATGGTCCGGCTTGAACGGGCCCTCCGCCGTCACGCCGATATAGGCCGCCTGCTTGTCGCTCAGCTTGGTCAGCTTCACGCCCAGCTTGTCGAGATGAAGCGCCGCGACCTTCTCGTCGAGGTGCTTCGGCAGGACGTATACCTCGTTCTTATATTTGTCTCCGCCGGTCCACAGCTCGATCTGCGCCAGCGTCTGGTTGGTGAAGCTGCTGCTCATGACGAAGCTCGGGTGACCCGTAGCGTTGCCCAAGTTGACCAGGCGGCCCTTCGACAGGACGATCAAGCGTTTTCCATCGGGGAAGGTGACCTCGTCGACCTGCGGCTTGATCTCGTCCCACTTCATGTTGGCTAGCGCGCCGATCTGAATCTCGCTGTCGAAGTGGCCGATGTTGCAGACGATCGCCATGTCCTTCATCTCGCGCATATGGTCGAGCGTGATGACGTCCATGTTGCCGGTCGCGGTGACGAAGATGTCCGCGCGCTTGGCCGCCTCTTCCATCGTCACGACCTCATAGCCTTCCATCGCGGCCTGGAGCGCGCAGATCGGATCGACCTCGGTCACCAGCACGCGCGCCCCGCCATTGCGTAGCGAGGCGGCCGAACCCTTGCCGACATCGCCGAAGCCCGCGACGCAGGCGACCTTGCCGGCCAGCATCACGTCGGTGCCCCGGCGGATGGCGTCGACAAGGCTTTCCTTGCAGCCATAGAGGTTGTCGAACTTCGACTTGGTTACGCTGTCGTTGACGTTGATCGCCGGGAAGGGAAGCTTGCCCTGCTTGGCCAACTCGTAAAGGCGGTGGACGCCGGTCGTGGTCTCTTCGCTGACACCCTTGATGTTCTCGACCGTCTTGGTGAGATAGCCCGGACGCTCGGCGAGGAAGCGCTTCAGCGTCGCGACGAAGATTTCCTCTTCCTCATTGGTCGGCGTGAAGAGCTCTTCCCCGGCCTCGACCCGCGCGCCCCACAGCGCGAACATGGTGGCATCGCCGCCGTCATCCAGGATCATGTTGCAGGTCTGGTCCTGGCCCCAATCGAAGATACGGGCCGCATAGTCCCAATATTCCTCGAGCGTTTC
>CAMPIY010000008.1 GCA_946886645.1 uncultured Sphingomonas sp. | reverse complement strand
CCATAGCGTCTGTGACCCACCCGATCCCATCCCGAACTCGGCCGTGAAACCAGACAGCGCCGATGGTACTACTGCTTAAGCAGTGGAAGAGTAGGTCGTCGCCAGGCTTTGAAGCCAGCGCTCAAGGAAGAACCCATTCACATGTTTTCAAATGCCGCTGTCGGGGAATCCCTCGCGGCGGCATTTTTGTTCATGAGCCTGATCCAGCCCGCATGAAGCGTGCCGGATCTCCGGCTCAGCTTAGTTGGCGCGGGGTGGAGCAGCCCGGTAGCTCGTCAGGCTCATAACCTGAAGGTCGTAGGTTCAAATCCTACCCCCGCAACCAACACAAAACTCAGCGAACGACGTGAGCGCTAAGTTTGTGTTGCCCCGGACGTGATCCGGGGGCCACCAGCCGCCTTCGGGCGGCTTTTTTTGTGTCTGCGCCGGACGCAACCGAACCGCGTCCGAAACGCTTTATTCCGAATGAACGAGGGAAACGGCTTTCAGCGCTGGTGGACCGTCCAGCGCGGTCCCGGACCGATCGTCGCGACCGCGATCCACGACGGCCATGACCTACGTCCGGAAATCGCCGCGGCGATCAAGTTGCCCGACACCGACCGGCTGCGCGAGGAAGATCCCTTCACCGGACAAGCCATCCTCGACGTCCCAACCCATGTCCTGGGCCACCGCTCTCGCTTCGAGTTCGATCTCAACCGCGGGGCCGAGGGTGCGGTCTATGAAACGCCCGAGCAATGTTGGGGTCTGGAGGTCTGGAAGGCGCCGTTACTGCCCGACATGGTCGAGCGATCGCTCGCCATCCACGCCGCCTATTATCGGATGGTCGGCGCCCTTCTCGACGATCTCGCTGCAGGTCATGATCGGTTCCTCCTGATCGACGTTCACAGCTACAATCACCGGCGCGGCGGGCCTGGCGAGACACCCACACCGCAAGCCGATGCCCCCGACATCAACATCGGGACCTTCTCCATGCCGCGCGAGCAATGGGGCTTCCTGGTCGACCCGTTGATGGAAGCGATGCGCGAGTTCGACTTCAACGGCCGCCATCTCGATGTCCGTGAAAACGTGGCCTTCCAGGGCAAGGGCGAGCAGACGCGTTTCGTCCACGACCGATATCCCGGCCACGGCTGCGCCATCGCGCTGGAGTTCAAGAAATTCTTCATGGACGAATGGACCGGCGAACCCGATCCGGCCGAACTCGACGCCATGCGACGCTTCATCGCCTTCGCCGCACAGGAAGCGGAGCGCTTGCTGGGATGAGCAGCAAGCCCAGCCTTCAGGTCGCCCCGCAACCGTTCGAGCCCAAGTTCGGCAAGGGCGGCGCACTTCGCCAACCGGTCGGACAGACAGGCCGCGCCCATATCGACCGCTGGCTACCCTTCCTCATCCTGAACCGAAGCGCCGATCCGGCGACGAGCCTCGCCCGGCGAATCGCGATCGACAGCCCGTCCTACCTCATCTGGTCTGAAGCCGACGACCTCGCGGCCATGTCGGCGATCGAGGAATTGGCCAGCGGCATGGTGCGCAAAAGTGGCCGGCTCCTGGTCGTGTCCCTCGACGACCAACCCATTCAGCCCCGCGACGAGAAGTCGCAAGACCTTCCGCCGTTCGTTGCGCAGATCGGTGCCGGCGACCAGGGCGATATCGGCCGCGCCGCATCGATCCTCGACAAGGCGCTGCACGGCATCGAAATCGACTTGCGCCACTGCAAGGTCGAGCGCGTCCCTTTCGAGCCGATCCTTCCTGCCCCGTTCGATCATTTGCTGAACGGGATCGAAGGCGTCGAACGGCTGACGCTTCGCGTGCCCCAGATTCACCGCAGGGGCGACGGCCTCGATTATCCGGGGATTCGTCACGATCTCGCAGCAGCCATCGGCGACGCGCTTCTCCGCACCGCCTGTGCGTTCCTGGACGATGGCAACAGCCAGGTGCCAGATCACTATCGGGCACTTGGCCGAAGCGCCTATCTGGCCGCCGCGCTGAAGGCCGACCGCAGGCTCGACCGGGTCGCGCGAAGCTTCGATTTCCTGCTGTCCATCTCGCCGATCAACACCGCCAAGGCCTATGACCGGTTCATCGCCACCGGAGAGGAGGAGGAACCCCATTTCCGCTATCGTCCGCTGACCGTCGACCCGGACATCGCCAAGCGCGAGCTTTATTCGATCGACCTCGATGCGCTCGAGGATCCGATGCTGGAACAGTTGCTCGGCGAAAAGCGCCGGGAGATCGATGCGCAGCTGACGATGCTGGCGACCCGCAACACGCCTGCTTTCCGTCCGGCCTCGATGTTCCTCTACGGATCGGTCGAAGCGCCGCTCCTGGCCGACGCCCATGCCATCCTCGCTTCATCTTCGAAGGACCGGCCAAAAGGTCCGACGGTCGGATCCAGCGAGGTGGCGGAGGCCGCCCGAACGCTGGCCGCAAGCTATGCGGCGGCCGACCCCGCCTTCGCCCCCGACATCCAGGTCCGGGACGATGTCGCCGGCTTGCTCGTGTCAGGCCGCAAGCTGCTGATTGCGTCGGACGCGATCATGCCCCGGCACCGGCTCGACGCTCTGCTGGCGCATGAGGTCAGCATCCACCTTCTCACTTATTTCAACGGCGCAGCGCAGGGCCTCACTATCTTCCGCACCGGCCTTGCGGGTTATGAGGGCATCCAAGAGGGGCTGGGCGTGTTCGCGGAATGGGCAAGCGGAGGCCTGACCCGCAGCCGCCTGCGCCTGCTCGCGGCGCGCGTCGTCGCGGTCGAGGCTATGCTGAAGGGCGCGGCCTTTCTCGACGTCTATCGCGGGCTTCACCGCGATCATGGCTTTTCGCGCAAGGGCGCCTTCGGAATCGCCGCCCGCGTGTTCCGTTCGGGCGGCCTGGCCAAGGACGCAATCTATCTGCGCGGCTTTCGCGAGGTCATTGCCCTCGTCCGGGCGGGTGCCTCGCTGGAACCCTTCTGGCTCGGCAAGATCGCGTCACGCCACGCCCCCGCAATCGAGGAACTTTTGCAGCGTGGGCTGGTTCAGGCACCTCGATTCATCCCACTCTTCCTGGCTCGCGATGCCGCGAAGCAGCGGATCGCCGCGCTTCGCGAGGCGGACAGCCTGGAAGATGTGCTGGCAGGAGCTTGAGCCAAGGTGCTGATCGCATTCTTCATCAACGACCTGGAACGGGAACACGCGCGCTACACGACCACCATCCTTGCCCATCAGGCGGCGGTGCGCGGCCACCGCGTCTGCTATCTGACGCCGTCAGACTTCGTGGTCCGCCCCGACGACAGCCTGTCGGCGCACGCGCGCTTCCTGCCGAAGAAGAAGTACAAGGACGCCGGGGAGTTCTTCGACACGCTGAAGTCGGACAAATGCAAGGTCGAGCCGGTCGACATGGCGGAGCTCGACGTGCTGATGCTTCGCAACGACCCGTCGATCGATTTCGAAACGCCCTGGGCGATGGAATCCGGCATATTGTTCGGGCGGGAGGCGGCAAAGCGCGGCGTGATCGTCCTCAACGATCCCGACAGCCTCGGCCGGGCCACCAACAAGCTCTATTTCCAGAGCTTTCCGGCAGAGGCGCGCGCCGAAACGCTGATCACTCGCAACGGGGACGACATCAAGGCCTTCGCCCGAGCCCACAAGAACAACATCATTCTAAAGCCGCTGCAGGGCTCGGGCGGTTCGGGCGTGTTCAAGCTCGACGCCTCGTCCAAGTCCAACCTCAACCAGATGATCGAGGCAATCGCCCGCGATGGCTACATCATCGCCCAGGCTTATGTCCCGGCGGCGAAGAAAGGCGACATCCGCTTCTTCCTGATGAACGGGCGGCCGCTCGAGATCGACGGCAAATATGCCGCGCTCCGCCGGGTTGCGGCGAGCGACGACATCCGCTCCAACATCCATGCCGGGGGCAAGGCCGAGGCGGTCGAGATCGGCAAGACCGAGCTTGAAGTCGCGGAGATGATCCGGCCCAAGCTGGTCGCCGACGGCATGTTCCTGGTCGGCATCGACATCGTCGGCGACAAGATTTTGGAAGTGAATGTCTTCTCGCCCGGAAACCTGGCGAGCTGCTCGAAACTTGCCGGCGCGGATTTCTCGGAGCCCATTTTGGAAGCGATCGAGCGCAAGGTCGGAATCGCCAGCCAATATGCGCGCAGTTTCGACAACCGGCACCTGGCGGTGCTCTGACGCGTTGGTCCGCCGATGCGGATCGCCACCTACAATGTGAACGGGGTCAACGGCCGCCTGCCGGTGCTGCTTCGGTGGCTTGACGGCGTGAAGCCCGACATCATCTGCCTCCAGGAATTGAAGGCGCCGGACGAGAAATTCCCGGCCAAGGCGATCGAGGACGCTGGTTACGGAGCGATATGGCACGGGCAGCAGCGTTGGAACGGGGTCGCCATCCTCGCCCGGGGCTGCACCCCCGAGGAAACGCGCCGCGGCCTGCCCGGCGATCCCGGCGACACGCATAGTCGCTACATAGAGGCGGCCGTTCGCGGCGTCATCGTCGGCTGCCTGTATCTTCCCAACGGCAATCCCAGGCCTGGGCCGAAATTCGATTACAAGATGCGCTGGATCGAGCGGTTCGAAGCGCTCGCGGCCGAACTGGTCGCACTCAAGGCACCGGTCGTCATTGCGGGCGACTACAACATCATCCCGACCGACAATGACGTCTACAAGCCGGAGCGCTGGCTGGACGACGCATTGTTCGCGCCCGAAGCGAAGGCTGCCTATGCCCGTATCCTGAAGCAAGGATGGACCGACGCTCTGCGCAAACTCTATCCGAGCGAGAAGGTCTACACCTTCTGGAAATATTGGCGCGGGGCATTCGAGAGGGACGCGGGCCTCCGCATCGATCATCTGTTGCTCAACAAGCCGGCAGCCAAGAAGCTCAAGGCCGCAGGGGTCGATCGAACGGCGCGCAGTTGGGAAAAGACCAGCGATCACGCGCCGGTGTGGGTCGAGCTCAAATGAGCCCGACGCCGCCGATGGAAGCGCTGCTGGCCGAAGAGCTGCCCGACGGACTCGGCTGGCAATATGAGCCCAAGTGGGACGGTTTCCGCTGCATCGCGGTGCGCGGCGGCGGCAAGGTGGAGCTTTGGTCAAAGTCGGGCAAGCCGCTCGGCCGCTACTTTCCGGAAGTCGCGGCGATGTTTGGGCGGCTCAAAGCGGCGTCCTTCACAATCGACGGCGAACTTCTGATCGAGCGGGGCGGTGAATTGTCGTTCGACGCGCTGCAAATGCGTCTCCACCCCGCGGAAAGCCGCGTGCGCAAGCTGTCCGCCGAAACGCCGGCGATGTTCATGGCGTTCGACCTGCTCGCCATTGGCCGCGAGAAATTGGCCGGCAAGCCTCTTTCCGAACGGCGGGCCCGGCTGGAAGCGATGCTGGCTGCGGAAGAGGAGTCAGCGCTCATGCTTTCGCCCGCGACCGGCGACCGCCGTGAGGCGCTCGGCTGGCTCAAGCGCACCGGCGGCGCGCTCGACGGAGTCATCGCCAAGCGTCTCGACCAGCCCTACCAGCCGGGCGAGCGGGCGATGGTCAAGGTGAAACAGCGGCGGACTGCCGACTGCGTGGTGGGCGGCTTTCGCTACGGGAAGGGCGGCGATCTCGTCGGCTCGCTTCTTCTGGGTCTCTACGATGAGCAAGGCCTGCTCGATCATGTCGGCTTTACGTCGTCGATTGCCGCGAAGGATCGCGAGGCCTGGACACGCGAGTTGGAGAAGCTGGTCGAGCCCCCGGGCTTCACCGGCGATGCGCCGGGCGGGCCTAGCCGATGGTCGACCGAGCGGTCCACGCAGTGGGAGCCATTGAAGCCCACCCTGGTGGTCGAGGTGCTCTATGACCAGGTCACGGGCCAGCGCTTCCGCCACGGTACCAGGCTGCTGCGGCGCCGGCCCGACAAAGCGCCCAGGCAATGCACCATGGAACAGCTTGCGCCGCCGCTGACTCCGGCCGAGCTGAAAGAATTGCTGGCCGGCTGATGCTGTTCGATCTCCCGCTCTTGCCGGGCTTGCGCTTCCGCGACGAGCTGATCGGGCGCGAGGAGGAATCGGCTCTGATCGCGCAGGTCGAGCGAACCGGGCTGTCCCCGTTCCGCTTCCAGGGCTGGACCGGAAAACGGCAGACCAAGACCTTCGGCTGGCGCTATGACTTCGACGACCGGAGTTTCGAGCCCGTCGAGCCATTGCCCGAATGGCTGGTCGGCTTGCGCGCCCAAGCGTCCGGCTTCGCGGAAATTCCGCCCGATGAGTTCGTCCACGCGCTGGTTACCCGCTACGACCCAGGCGCTCCGATCGGCTGGCACCGCGACCGGCCGCAATTCGGGACGGTGGTTGGAGTATCGCTCGGCTCCGAAGCGGTTCTCCGCCTTCGTAAGCGGGAAGGTTCGGGATTCCGCCGGTTCAGCCTCACGCTGCCGCCGCGCTCGGCCTATGTGCTTGCCGGCGAGGTGCGCAGCGAATGGGAGCATAGCATTGCGCCGGCCGAGCACCTGCGCTTCTCGATCACCTTCCGCACCCTGTCGGACAAGGGGCGGGCCGCCGCCCGCCGTGTCTGACCTTACCGCGCGGCGATCGCCGTCGTCGGGACGAGCGGCTTCGACCCGTCGCCGAGGATGATGAACGCCGCCCAATAATAGGGATGCGACGTTTCCGGATCGTCCATCAGCTTTTCCTGCGCCGCCTCGAGCGCACTGGCGAGCGGCTGGCCGGGTTGCGCGTTAACCATTCCGCCGATCAGCCGCTTGGTCGCGTCATAGGTATCGGGCACCGGCCAGTGGCTGGCAACGACCGAACGTGCGCCGGCCCCAACGAAGGCGCGGACCAGGCCGTCGAGGGCATAATTGCCGCCGGTTGCAACGCCTGCCTCGCGGCTGACGGCCGCCGTGGCCGATCCTGCCGTGTCGCAGGCCGACAGGATGACGACGTCGGCATCCAGCTTCAGGTCGAAAATCTCGCGGAAGCTCAGCAATCCGTCCGATCCGTCGCGCGCGAAGCTGGTCACCAGCGCGGGCCGTGCCGGGCAATCCGGACGCGGCGCCGTGACCAACCCGTGCGTCGCGAAATGCAGGACCCGATATTGGTCGAGGCTGTCGCTGCCCGATAGAAGCGCGGCGTCGTTGAATGCTGCTCCGGTCACCACCCGGCTCTGCTGCGGCCCGAAACGGTTTTCGCCGAGACGAAGCTCGTCCGCGGAGATCGGCGCTTGCCACATGGCGATCGGCCAGTCGCATTCGTCGGCGACCGCGGCCATCGGCCGGGTCAGGGCCACTTCATTCTCGCCCAGCCCGAGATAGGCTTGGCGGGCGCGGCTCGGCTGGATCGCGCGCATGTCGAGGAAGCTTCGCGCACCAACCGAGATCGAGACCTGGCGGCCCCGGCCGAGCCACTCGACGCCGGTGAAATCGAACGGGTCGCCACCACTGGCATTGGCTCGCGCGACATAGCGGTCGACGCCCTGCTGGCTCGCCGGGAGCAAATAGGGCGGAAGCTGCAGCATCGGCCCGTCGGGTTCGAAAATCAGGTGCCTGAGCGCGTGAATTTCGCCGTCGGCCGGGCCGAACAGAGAGACATACATCGCCCGTGCGCGGACGAGATCGAACGGCTCGGTGACGGCTTCGCCATCCTCGATCCGGACGATGCTGTTGCGCAACGCGGTCACATCATTGGCCATCGCGGTTGCGGTCGTCGGCACCTTCCATACCCGCGCCGAGTCGTGGGTCGCAAAGATGGCGTAGGCGGAGTCGCCGACCAGCGTCAGCTTGTAATAGCCCTCACCGGGGCGAAGCGCCGCCTGCATCACATTCAGCGGCACGGTGTCCGGCGCCAGCACCTTGTAGCGCGGGAAGTTGGCCAGTTGCGCCTGGAGCCGGACCTGGTCGGCGCGCATCGCTTCGAGGCTGGTCTTGCTTGCCGCAAGCGTTTGTTCCTGCGCGGTCGTCCGGGCCGGGAGCGATTCCAGCCGCCGTATCTCGCCTTCCTCGCGCAAGATTTCGCGCGTTCGGGCCACCGCGAGGCGGAACATCGCGCTGCCCTCGTCGCTTCCGCCCGAATATTGGCGGGCAAGAATCGCCTGGGTCTGGGCGACGCCGGGGCGCTGAAGCGTCTGCGCTGCAAGGAACATCGCCGCCGCCGCCTCGCTTCCGCCTTCACGGGCGAGCAGGTCGAAATAAGGGCCGAGCAGGCCACGCAGCGCGGTCGAGCTGTCGTCGGCGGCATTGCTCTCGGCAACCAGCTGGTCGAACAGCGCCCGCCCGCCCGCGGTGTCGCCATTGCGGACGAGGAAGCCTGCCTTGCGGGCCTTGGCGGCCAGTAGCGCCGGGCTTTGCGGGAAATTGTCGGTCAACGAGGCAATCGCCGCGTCGAAGGCTCCGGCGGCCGCACCGTCGTCTCCCCGCGCCTCGGCGATCAGGCCGCGCTGGATGGCGATTTCCGAGAGCAGCCAGCGCGCCGACTGCACCCGGCCGTCGCGGACACCGACGATCGTCGCCTGCGCCTCGCCAAGCTTCGCCCCAGCTTCGTCGAGACGGCCCTGCTCGCGCAGCGCCACGCCCGACAGTTCGACGGCCTGCGCATCGAGGATCGTCGCGCGCTCGCCCGGCGTCAGGTTGCCGGCAAGCGCCGCCACTTCCTGCCCGCTCGCGCTCTCGCGGTTGATGGCGAGCGACAGCGGCGGCGTGATCAGTCCGTCGCGGATCTGGTCCGTCTGCAGATCCTCGGCCACCGGCGGCATTGTCGAGGCCAGCACGGCCGCGGCCTCGTTCGCCTTATGCTGGTTCAGCAGGTTGATGCCGCGATAGTTGCGGATCAGGCGTTGCAGCACGCCGTCGGTCGACGGACTCACATTTGCGGCCTTGGCGAACAGCCGCTCGGCCGCGCCGAAATTGCCGAGGTTCGATTGCTGCAGCCCCTGGTTGGCAAGGGCCTCGCCCATCGCCGCCGGGCTATTGGAATCGCGTTCGACCAGATTTTCGAAAAACTCGGCGGATTCCGCGAACCGGCCGCCGTTGTTGCGCGAATATGCTTCGGTCCGGACGCCGGCCGCATCGAGCGTGCCTGCCTGGATCCGGGCAAAGCTCGCCGGATCGCTGACTTGCGTCGTCGCGACCTGAACGGCGCCCGATTGCTGCCGGTCGGTGACGACCGACGCCAATGCCAGCCGCAGGGCCGGATCATAACCGGCAAGGCCTTCGACCCAATAATGGGTTTTGCCGCG
The DNA here is from genome assembly GCA_946886645.1 of uncultured Sphingomonas sp. The sequence continues at coordinate 12,551 of CAMPIY010000008.1, read as the reverse complement.
GTCGATCGCATAGCGCTTGTAATCGATGCCGGCGGCCGCATCGCGGCAGGTCGTCGCCCTCACGGCGCCTACGCCTTCGATGGTCGCGGCCTCTTCGGCGCCACAGCTTAGCGGTCCGGACGGAAGCGCGGTCGGCTCGGTCGCCAGCTCCACCGGACGGCGGACGGCAAGCATGCTGCCGATCGGCCCGGCCGCGTCGCGGCAGGTCAGCTGGTAGGCGCGGTCGAACAGGCCCGTCAGCCGCTGGTCGGTCGACCGGACCTGCGCGGTGCACAGCACGCCCGCGTCGCCCAGGCGGAATCCGCTTCGGACCGACAAGGGCGATCCGCTTTGCGCGTTCGCCACGGACGGAAGGCTCGCGACGCCCGCGAGCAGCACGATCAGCGCGCGGGTCATTGCTGGTTCTCCTGGCTGCCGGCGGGTGGGGCCGGAGGCGATTCCATCAATGCGGGATTGCCGCCGCCCGAAACCGGATCGTCGATATCGCCTTCTTGCTTGATGCCGGGGCTTGAGCGCATCGTCGTGTTGAAGGCCGGGTTGCCCGTGCCCTCGGCCTCGCCCATTTCGCTGGTGTCGAACAGCGGCTGCGGCGGGACGATCGGGCTGGTGTCCTCCGTCTCCTCGTCGTTGTCGTCGATGACGTCCTCGTTGCCGAATTCCGGCGGCGGGGCCGGGTCGTCGCCGATCAGGACGATTTCGTCCTGGATGCCTGGCGTCGGAGTGAAGTCCGGCGGGAAGGGGTTATTGGGGGTCTCGACGCAGGCGCCGGTCAGCAGGCAGCCGTTGACAGTGCTGGTCGCCGTGAACGGGGTCAGGTCTCCCTCTTCGGATGCAACCAGTGCATCGCGCACGTCGATGCCCGTCAGCGTTCCCTGGCCGGTGACGATCTGTCCGTTGATGACGACGTCGAGCGAGTTGGGCGGCAATCCGCCTTCGCCATCGCCCTCGAGCCCAAGGTCCGAAATGACGAACCCGGCCGGCACGTCGCTAGTGCCGGTGTTCTGGACGTAGAGCGTGTAGAGGTCTGCGGGGGTGCCGCCGAACTCCAGGTTGATCGCGCTAGCGCCGATGACGCCTTCCGGACGCTGCACCGCCGCAGGAGCGTTCAGGTCCTCCCGATAGCCGTCATATTGCGGGTCGTCGGCGAGCTGGTCGAGGATCGAGCCCTCGGCGACGTGGATGTTGTTGGCCGCGATATCCAGGCTGCCCGCGAGATCGGTGCCGCTGCCGGTCAGGAACAAAGAGCCCGTGGCGGCGTCCAGCTGGAACGTTCTCGTGGTGAAGCTCACCTCATTGTCGAATTCGATGTCGCCCATGTTGGTGAACGCCATGTCGCCGACCACCCGGATCGATCCCGATCCTTCTTCCGAGTCCGTCTGATAGGTGGCGAACTCATATTCGCCCGCGCCCGATTGCGCGGCATCCACGCTGAGGTCGCCGACAATCATGTTAAGCGCGCCGCCCAGCGAGCCGTTCACACCGACCTCGATTTCGCCGCCGCTCGAATGGATGCGATTATATTCGGCGTTGGACAGCTGATAGCCGCCACCCGTCACGCCGTCGCCGACGATCGTCCGCGTCGCATTGGTTGAGGCCAGAGCGACGTCGCCGGCGTCGATGCCGCCGCCCGCGGCGATGTCGATGTCGTTGGAGGTGATGTGGACGCTCTCGCCCGTCCAGGTCCCGTCGACCGTGGCCGTGCCGCCGGCCCGGACGTTGATACCCTGGGCAAAGATCAGCTGGTCGAAGAAGCCCAGCGCCGTGATGTCGCCGGCGGTGAAGTTGCCGCCAGCCGCCGCACGGAACAGGCTGGTCGATACGGGCCCGTTGATGGTGATCGAACCTGAAGTGGGGACGGGTTCGGCGCCGAGGACCAGTGACGGGATGAAATCGTCCGGCCCGCCAGCATCGATGTACATGGAGGAATCGGCAAGGTAGATCTGCCCCAGTTCTCCGGTGGTTGCCATCGAACCGAAGGTCATGTCCCCGCTGGCCAATGCCATGATGTTGCCGCCAGCGCTGAGATCGCCGGTGGTCAGTGGCCCAAAGGTTGCGAAGCCGATGCTTTCGTCCGCTTCGACATCCAGCACGTTGATCGATGTTGCGGAGGTAATACCCACCGCGAACCCATCTTCGCTAGCACCGCCCTCCATCTGGATGCCGACGGAGATATTGCCGAGATTTACCGCGCCCTGCGCTTCGCCATTAGCCTCGGTTGCCGCGACGATGTCGCCGCCGGTGACCGCGCCGCCCGTCTCGAAGTCGAGCGTGTCGGCCGTGACGTTTCCAAAGCCGATGTCGTCGGCCGCTTCCAGGTCGATGCTGCTGCCCGCCGACAAGGAGCCGAGGGCAATCCCGCCGGTTTCCGAATAAATGTCGATGAGATTGCCGGCGTCGATACTGCCGAGCAGGATATTGTCCGTGGCGCCGACGAACACCGACCCCGCCGCCGACTGCGCGCCCCCGGTGATCGTGGTGCCAGCCTGAAGCGTCAGATCACCGCCGCTGCTGATAGCGTCGCGGATATCGATAAGGCCGGGCGCGATGATATCGAGCGAAGCCGTCGAATAAAGGTTGGCGTCGGTGACGAAGTCGCCGCCGGTCGCGATGTCGATTGCGTCGGCGCTGATTGCTCCCACCGTCGAGGGCCCTGCGTATTGCGGGTCATGGATGAAATTGCTGGCGGACACGGTGAAGATGTTGGCGGTAACTGTCGGTGTGAAGGGTGTATCGTCGTCTAAATGGATCGAGGCAACGCCGCTGGTGTTGAAGCTGAAGCCGCCCTCGACCTGCACCGTTCCGTTGACGACTGCGATCGAATCGGTCGCAACGTCCGGGAGCAAGCTGTCCGCGACCACGTTGAGGTCGAGCGAAACGATATCGGCGTCGCTGTTTTCGACGATGAAGCCGGTGCCTCCTTCCATCGCTCCGACGCCTTCCATCGCGCCGCTGCCGCCCGTCGAATTGGCGGTTCCGCTGATTGCGCCCGCGTTCAAATAGCCGCGCTGCGCCGTGTTGCCGGCCCGGTTGGTGACCAGGACGCCGACCTCGTCGCTTTCGGCGTTGCCGCCATTGCCCTGATAGGCATCGTTTTCGTCGAGCCCCCCGTTGCCGCCAGTCGCGGAGGCTTCCAACGTCACGTCGCCGACATTGAGCGTCGACCCGCGAACCAGCAGGACGGCCGTCCCGCCGAAGGCGTCGCCGCCATCGCCAGCAAGGCCAAATCCCGTGCCGAGCCCAACGTCGCCACCGTCGCCGCCGGTGGCATCCGCCGTCGCCGAAATACTGGTGAAGCTGGCGGTCCCTTCGTTGATATTCGTTGCCTGGGCAACGCCGCTTTCGGTGCCAATGTTGATGAAGCCGCCCGTGGCTGTCCCGCCATTGCCGGCATTGCCGCCAGGGCCATTGCTGCCGAAGCCACCCGTGCCGCCGTTTCCACCAAAGGCCGAAGCCGAGACAATGGCATCGCCGATGTCGAGATGGCCGTTGCCCGCCGAGGCCGTCACCGCGATGAGGCCGCCGGTTGCCGAACCGCCGTCGGCGCCGTCGCCTCCGCTGACGCCACTGGTCCCGCTGCCGCCGTTACCGCCGGTCGCGTCGGCGCTAATCTGCAGCCCGTCCAGTGTGACCGTGCCCTCGCCGGCATTGCGGTTGAGCGCATGCACCGTAGCATAACCTGCGCTGGCGTCGCCGCCCGCGCCGCCGTTGGACCCCGCTCCACCGAACGCGCTGGCGTCAAGCGAGGTTGAGCCCGTCACCGCAATGCTGCCATTGCCCGCAACCACGCGGGCGTCTGACAACGCAGTTGCCAGCGGGTTGGTGCCGATGAAGGCAATAGCGTCGCCGCCGATGGCACCATTGCCGCCAGTCGAAATCGATTCGAGGGTGAGGTCAGAGCCAACGATCACATCACCGCCATCTGCGAAGAGGCGAGCCCTGCCTGACTGAGCGTTGCCGCCGCTACCGTCAGTCGTGCTACCGCCGGTCGCATTGGCACGGATTGTGAGGTCGCCGAAATTCGCCGTTCCGGCCAGAACCAGCACGCGGGCCAGCCCGCCCACGGCATTGCCGCCGCCGCCGCTCGTCGAATTGCCGCCTGTGGCCGACGCATCGGCCAGATAATCGGCGGGGACGGCTGTGCCCCCGTTGACATTGAGCCACGCCGTCCCGCCGGTGGCATCGCCGCCTGGTCCGGTGGTGCCCGTGCCGCCGATCGCGACCGCAAACTGGCTGGTGTTGCCGCTCAGGGTTCCGCCGCCATCGACATTTATGCTGGCAACGCCGCCCTTCGCCGCGCCGCCGCTGACTCCATTGCCGCCGGTGGCATTCGCCTCGGTCACGATTAGCCGGCCGGCGGCCAGGCTGGATCCGGCGCCAAGCGTTATCGAAACGGGGCCGGTGCTGGCGTCCGCCGATCCGCCCGCGCCGGCTGCCGAGGCGCCGCCAAAGGCATCCGACTTGACGTAGAGCTGTCCGAACGGCTGGGTCTGCGCGGCATTGGCGACGTTGATCGCGGTGTTGGTGACATTTATGCTGGCGCTCCCGGTGAACGCGTCTCCACCATCGCCGGTGCCCGTTGCCGCGCCGCCGCCGGCGTCGGCGGTAATGTAGCTATTGGCGCCCTTGAAGAAAATCTGACCTCCACCGGCCGTGGAGAAGAGCGCTGCGGACCCTCCATGCCCGTCGCCCGCATTGCCCGCGCCTTCGGCCCCGCCGCCGCCGCCGTCGGCGAAGTTGAAGTAGTTGCCGTTGACGGTCAGCGTGCTTCCGCCGCCGATCGACAGGTTGGACGTGCCGCCAATGCCGTCGCCGCCATCGCCCCCGGCGCCATAGCCTCCAGTACCGATCGCCCACGTATTGAGTGGGCCGAAAGTCATCGAGGTTGCACCCTGGCCGAGCTGGACGTTGATCGTCCCGCCATGGCCGATGCCACCGGAAATGTCGCAGGACAGGCACTCGCTGGTCGACCCGCCATTTCCATAGGCGTAGAGTTCCGTCGTCCCCGCGCTGATCGACGATCCGGTGCCAATCGCGCTGACGTTGATCGTGCCGCCCGTTCCATCTCCGCCGATGCCGCCGAAGTTACCCGTTGAGCCGCCCGTTCCGTTGGCTTCGCCGTACAGGCTGCCGTTGACAACCAGTTGACCGCCGTCGTTGGCGGTAATGTTGATCGTTCCGCCAGTGACGCTTTCGCCCGGACTGAATTCATCGGGAGCGTTCGACCCCTGCGTGTTCGCGCGCAGGTCCACATTGCCGGTGGACAGCGTCGCGCCGGCGCCAGCCCACAAACTGATGCTGGGCTGGTCGAATACACTCCAAAGGTAGAATGTGTGGATATCGAGATCGCCACCGATCGTTAGGTCGTTGGTGGTCGCCCCGACGAAGGCGGTGAAGTCATTGGTGATGTCGAGGTTGCCGCTGAAACTGGTCGGGCCGCTATTGGTCGATATCTGGGTGTCGCCGTGGGCGATGGTCTCGACGTTGCTGGTGAAGCTGGCGTTGTCGATTGTCAGGTTACCGGCCGTGTCGGGCAAATAGGTGAAACCAAACTCGTCCACCGTATTGAATCCGGCGTTGAGCACGACCGTATTGCCTTCGACGCCCGCCGATCCCGCAATATCGAACCCAAGCTCTGCCCCGCCCATGATCAGCATCGTCGTCACGTCGTTCTTGGGCACCGCGACCAGGTAGGCGTGACGGTCGCCGCCGATCGCCTCGCTGTTCCGCATGATCTTGCCGCCGTTGACCGTCAGCGACTGGAGCGCCTCGGACCCGGTCGTGACTTCGATGTTATAAAGTCCGGAATCGGAGAAGGTGATCGATGCCGCTTCGGCCGCGACCAGCGCCGCCCCGCCGTCCGTGCGGATCGTGCCGCGGTGATTGATGACGGGCGCGACGAGCGCGACATAGTTGCCGGCGCCATTGGCGTTGATCGAACCATCAATCACCGTTTCGGTGCGGATGAAGCTGTTCGGGTTGGTCGCCTGGCCGAACACGACCTTCGGGTTCGACCCGCCAAAATCGGTCATCCAGTTGCCCTCGCCGTCATCGGCGATCGGCAGCGTGGTCAGGCCCAGCGATCCGACGTTGATCGACGCGTTCTGGCCGATGATGATTCCGTTGGGGCTATAGAAATAGACGGTGCCGCCGGTGAAGTCGCCGGCGAACGAACTGATGTTGCCGCCCATGAAGATGGCATTCCCGGCTGTGCCCGGCGTAATGCGGTTCAGCACCGCGAAGTCGCTTCCGCTGCTGAAGGTCGCGCTGTTGCCTTCGGGCAGGAAATCGATCTGGCCGCCGCTGGGCGTGGCGTTCGCAGTCCAGTTGATCACCGCCTGCTGGCCGGTGATGATCAAATTGCTGTTGGTGCTGTTGACCGTGTCGATGCCCGCCGAACTGTCGATCGTCCCGACGAACTGGGCCTGGGCCGGCGTGGCGCCGAAGGCCATGACCGCCGCCAGGGCGAGGACTGAGCAACTGGTCCGGCTGTTGCGAAGCGGGTTCAGGGTACGCGTCATCGTTACACCTCCTAGGGAAGGATGCGGGCCGTCAGCGTGACCAGCATGCGGACATCCCCCTTGCGGTTCTCAAATCCTGTCTTTTCCAGCGGCACGGCCAGGGTTCCGTCGAAGCGGAACCGGTCGCCCAGCTCGGCGCGGATTCCGCCGCCGGCCGATTTCAAATGCTGCGCGCCCATCCCGTCATTCTTGTTCCAGACCCAGGCGGCGTCGCCGAACAAGTAAGGCTGCATACTGAGCTGCGACCGGGCGATCGGCATCATCCGCGGCCCGCGAAGCTCGGCGGTCAGGCCAACGCCGCTGTCGCCGCCCAGTGTGGCGGGCTCATAGCCGCGGCCAATCGTGTAATTGCCCGCCGTGAATTCCTCGAACGAGAGCAGTGGGTCGAACGCATATTGGGCGCGGGGAGAAAGGGCGATCGCGAAGTCCCGGCCAAGCGCCAGCTCACCTTGGGCGGCGGCGCGGATAACCGTCGCGGTCGCGTCGCCGTCGGCCCGGCTCGGTCCGACCGCGTCGTCGCTTTCCGATGCGTCGAAGATGTTGAGGCCCTTGCGCAGCTCGAGCAGCGCATTGGCTTTCCATGCCGGACGACGGGAGGAGAGGTCGACCGCGTCCCACTCACCGCGCAGCCACAGCACGCGAAGCTTGTCGCGCGAAAGCGGCACGAAGAAATGCACCTTCTGGTCGACGAAATCGAAACCGCCGCCGACCCATAGGTTCGACGATTGCGTGCGCTTCAGCGGGTATCGCGCGCCGATCGTCCAGAACAGCGTCTTGGCCTTGAGGTCGGGCGCCGCGTCCGGCGCGTCGATGTCCGGCTTGGTCCAGGCGTAGGTAAACTGCCCGTCGATCACCAGGCCTTCCGAACCGGGGCGGAAGCTATGCCCCAGCTGCAGGATCTTCTGCTCCTTGAAATCGGCGGTGGAGTAGAAGGCGAGCGTGGTCACGTCGCCCAGGCCGGTCAGGCCATAGAGCTGCCCGCGAACCTGCCCGCCCCAGCGCCCCGTCTCCTGCGCGGCGAGGTTCTGGACCGTCGCGTCGAGCGAATAGCGCCGCCGGAGCACCGCCACCTCGCCGATCAGTTCGCCCGGCCCGGTGCCGGCCGGCTTCAGCGTCAACTGGACGTTGTAGCCGGGAATGTCGCGCGCCAGCAGCAGGTAGCGCTCGGCCTTGTTCCGGTCGAAATATTCGTCCTCGGTCAGCTTGTTCAGATAGCCGGCAAGCTTGGCCTCGGCCCCGTCGGTCTGCCCGCGCGCGCGCACCGTCGTGACGCGGGCATAAAGCGTCTCCATCGTGACGACGCCATTCTCGATCCGCTGCGTCGGCACCTGGACGGCGGCCAGATAGCCCTTGTCGCGGAGGATGGTGGCGGCCGCGTCGCGGATTTCGCACAGGACCGACACGGGCTGCTCGCGCCCGGCGAACGGCGACCAGGCGGCACGCATCTCCTCGGGCGTGGCGCCCTTCAGTCCGTTGAACTGGACCTCGCTGATCGTCACCTTCACATCGGCGAAGCGCGGGTCGGCCAGCGGGCAGGGCGAACGCTCGATCCCCCCGACAACGTTCAGGCTCGGGCGCGGCGGCGCCTCGGGCTTGGCGATATTGCTTAGCTCATCGCGGGTTGGGGCCACCGACTGGGCGGTTGCCGGAATTGGCGACAGCAGCGCCGAAGATGCCAAGAGAAGCGCCGGCACCGACCGGCAGGTCCTGTTCGTAATCCCCATCGTCGCCCCTTTTACGCACGCGCGGGGGACTCGGCCGGAATCGAACGCGCGCCCCCACGCGTTAAATTTGGTGAAACTTTACTTAACGTGAGTCAATCTCTCACGTCATATTATGGTCACAGGCCATTGCCCCAATTGGGGAATCCGTTTTCCTAGCGAGACTCGAATCCGGCCAGGCACTCCGCCATCCAGCGGGCGGCGGTCAGGGCGCTGAGGTCGGTCGAATCGAGCGGCGGGTCCCATTCGGTCAGGTCGATGAGCCGCACCTTCGATTCGGTGGTCAGCATCCGCACCGCGGCGAAAAAGTCATGAGCAGCCATCCCGCCCGGCCGAGCTCCCGGTGCGCCCGCAAACTGGCTGCGATCGATCACGTCGATGTCGCAATCGACGACGATCGCCTCGCAATGCGACACATGGGTCAGGGCGCTTTCGATCGCCTGCGCAATCCCGCCGCCACGAACCTCGCCGATGGTCACGACCAGATGCCCGCCCTCGACCGCGTCGCGATGCATCTCCGCGCTGTTGGCAAAAGGCGCGAGGCCGACCTGGGCGATATTCTTCCCCGGCAGCCCGTCCTGGCGAAGGGCTCGCACGGGATTGCCGTTGCCCAATCCCCGGCTCAGGTCGCGCATGTCGAAATGCGCGTCGAGCGTGATCAAGCCGGCCCTGTCCAGCGGCAGGCCGAGCGCATGAACGCCGGGCCGAGTCACCGCATTATTCCCGCCGACCAGCAGGGTCAGCGCATGCCGCGCCACGCTCGCCGCCGCGGCATCGATAATCGGCTGGGTCGCTTCCTCGATGCTCAATCCCTCGACCAGCACATCGCCATGATCGGCGACAAGGCTTTGCAGCTCCTTGCCCGTCTCGACATCGTACCGACCCATGCGGCGCAACGTGGCCCGTAACAAGCCCGGCGCCAGGTCGCACCGCCCCGGCGTCACCGACCCGGCGGCCAGCGGTGCACCGACCAGCCCGACCGGCGCTTGCGTCCCCTTGTCGACAATCAAATCGGAAAGATTGGGCCAGCCGTTGCTCATGCGCTTGACCTAGCAGCTTCGTCCCGCGATTCCAGAAATCATGTGGGACCGCCTGATCACCGACTGCCACGTCGCGACGATGGTCGCCCAGCCCGGCAACCCGCTCGGCCTCTTCCCCAACGCCGCTATCGGCATTTCCGACGGCCGCATCGTCCGCGTCGGCAAGCGCACTGAAATGGCCGGCTTCCGCGCGAAGGAAATCACCGCCGTCGGCGGCGCCTGGATCACGCCGGGGCTGGTCGATTGCCACACGCACCTCGTCTTCGGCGGCACGCGCGCCAACGAACATGCGATGCGCCGCGCCGGCGCGACCTATGAGGAAATCGCGAAGGCAGGCGGCGGTATCGCCTCGACCGTCGCCGCCACTAAAGCCTCCTCATCCGACGAGCTCCAGCAAAGCGCCCGCCGCCGCCTCCACGCGCTGATGCGGGGCGGCGTCACCACCCTCGAGATCAAGTCGGGCTACGGCCTCGACACAGCCTCCGAGATGCGGCTCCTCAACGCGGCCCGCGTCATCGGCCGCGACGAGCCGGTGCGGATTGTCACCACTTTGCTCGCCGCCCACGCGTTCCCGCCCGAGGCGAAAGAAGGCCCAGCGCGCGACGCCTATGTGAAGATGATCGCGGAGGAGATGATCCCCGCCGTCGCCAAGGCCGGTCTCGCCTCGTCGGTTGACGCCTTCTGCGAATCCATCGCCTTCACGCCGGCAGAGGTCGAGCGCGTCTTCACAGCCGCCCGCGCCAACGGCCTCCCGGTCCGTCTCCACGCTGAGCAGCTGTCGAACCAGAAGGGCGCCGAATTGGCCGCGCGCTACAAGGCGCTGTCGGCCGACCATCTCGAACATCTCGACGCCGCCGGCACGAAAGCCATGGCGGCCGCGGGGACCGTCGCGGTGCTGCTCCCCGGCGCTTTCTACGCGCTCAATGAAAAGAAGAAGCCGCCGGTCGACCTGCTGCGCGACGCGGGCGTCCCGATCGCCATCGCCAGCGACTGCAACCCCGGCACGTCGCCGCTGCTCAACCCGCAGCTGGTGATGAACATGGCCTGCACCCTGTTCGGCCTGACGCCCGAGGAAGCGATCGCCGGCATGACCATCAACGCCGCCCGAGCGCTTGGGTTGGCGCATGAAGTCGGCTCGATCGAAGCCGGCAAGGCCGCCGACCTCTGTGTCTGGCGGGTGAGCGAGTTGTCAGAGCTGGGTTACTGGGTGGGCATGCCCGGGCCGGAACGACGAATTTTTGGGGGCGAGGGGTAGCTATTCCCCCTGCCGCGCCAGCCTGCGGACCATCGCTATCGTCTGGAACAGAAAGACGACGACCAGCACAGCGCCGACCGTGCCGACGAACAGGTCGAACGCGCCAAGGCCCTCGAACTGCGGCTCGTTGGTGCCAATTGCGTACATCGAAATAGTCAGCGCAATCAGGATCACCCGAAGCTCGGTCGGCCCCGCCGCGACATAGGTCAGCTTCAACTCTCCCGCGACGCGCGCCGACAGGAAGCTGTGGGCTGCCAACATATAATAGCCGGCCAGGGCGATCAGCGCGACATCGAGCCGGATATAGGGGCTGACCCCCAGTCCTATCAGGATGAGCAGCGCGCCCAGCACGTCGGCGCTATGGTCGACGAAATAGCCGTAGCGGGGCCGTTCGATCGAGCGCCAGCGCGCCAAGCTTCCGTCCAGCGAATCCCCGAACCAGTGCACGAAATATCCGGCGACCGACAGCCATAGCCAGTTGCGTCCGACGATGCTGCCGACATAGCCCGTCAGGATCATCACCGCGCCGAACAGCGCCAGGACGGTCAGCTTGTCGGGCGTCACCCACATCGGCAGCCGCGGGCAGATCCAGTTGAGAAGCCGCCGTTCCTGCACCGCGAGCAGATTCTCCTGGATTCGAGCCAGCGGCTGGGGCGGGGTCAATCGGGGCTCCTCGAATAGGTTCGAACGCGCCATGGCGTAAACAAACTGTCATATCAAATCACAGATCGCCAATTGGTTCAGTGCGGCGATTGCCGTTTGCCGCTTGGGCCTCGGCCCCTCAGCCGCTAGAGGCGGCCCGACCTCCTCATTCACGGGATCGAAATGAGCACCGACCGACGCGACAATAGCCGCCATATCAGGGCGCGCACCGGCTCCGACATCAAGGCCAGGCAGTGGACCACCGAGGCTGCGGTCCGCATGCTGATGAACAATCTCGACGATGAGGTCGCCGAGGACCCGCAGAGCCTGGTCGTCTATGGCGGCATCGGCCGCGCCGCGCGCAACTGGGCGGCCTACGACAAGATCGTCGAGACGCTGGAGCGGCTTGAGGAAGACCAGACGCTGCTCATCCAGTCGGGCAAGCCCGTTGGCGTGTTCCGCACCCACAAGGATGCGCCCCGCGTCCTGCTCGCCAACTCCAACCTCGTCCCCCATTGGGCGACTTGGGAGAAATTCAACGAACTCGATCGCAAGGGGCTGATGATGTACGGCCAGATGACGGCCGGCAGCTGGATCTACATCGGCAGCCAAGGCATCGTCCAGGGCACCTACGAAACCTTCGTCGAAATGGGCCGCCAGCATTATGGCGGTGACCTCAAGGGCAAGTGGATTTTGACCGGCGGGCTCGGCGGCATGGGCGGGGCGCAGCCGCTCGCCGCGGTGATGGCCGGGGCGCACTGCATCGCCGTCGAGGTGCAGGACAGCCGCATCGAGAAGCGGCTCGAAACCCGCTACGTCGACAAGCGCGCGACCAGCATCGACGAGGCGCTGGAGATTATCTCCAAGGCGACCGAGCCGACCAGCGTCGGCCTGCTCGGTAACGCCGCCGAAATCCTGCCCGAGATGGTCCGGCGCGGAATCCGCCCCGACGCGGTCACCGACCAGACTTCGGCCCACGACCCCGCCAACGGCTATTGCCCGGCCGGCTGGTCCGTCGCCCAATGGACCGAGATGCGCGAACGCGATCCCCAAACAGTCGCTGCCGCCGCGCGCAAGTCGATGGCGGTCCATGTCCAGGCCATGCTCGACTTCCAGAAAATGGGCGTGCCCACGTTCGACTATGGCAACAACATTCGCCAGGAAGCTTTCAACGAGGGCGTCGCCAACGCCTTCGACTTCCCCGGCTTCGTGCCCGCCTATGTCCGCCCGCTCTTCTGCCGCGGCGTCGGCCCGTTCCGCTGGGCGGCGCTGTCGGGCGACCCGGCCGACATCGCCAAGACCGATGCCAAGGTGAAGGAACTGATCCCCGACGATCCGCACCTCCACCGCTGGCTCGACATGGCCGCCGAGCGCA
>CAMPIY010000007.1 GCA_946886645.1 uncultured Sphingomonas sp. | reverse complement strand
ATCGGCGATGCGCCGCCGATCAGGATCGACAGCGGAAGCAGCGAAAGCCCGGCTTCGATCGGCGAATAGCCGCCCGCCTCGATCAGCGTGAAGGGGATGAGCAGCATCGCCCCGCCGAATGCTCCGTAGAGGAGGAAGGTCATCAGGTTCAAAGAGGTGAAACAGCGGTTGCCGAACAAGGCGAGCGGGACCATCGCCTTGTCGCCGAGGCGGCGTTCGTAAAGCACGAAACCTATGAGCAATGCGGCGCCCGCCGCCATAGCGATGCCCGCAATCGGCGTTAGCGCGAACTTCTCTGACCAAATGGTGAGGCCGTAGGTCGCTGCGCCAAGACCGAGCGTCGCCAGCACCGCTCCGCCGATATCGAGACGCGCTTTTCCGGGATCGCTGACCTCCGCGACTTTCGTCAGCGCGACGAAGATCGCGACGACCACGAATGGGATGTTGATGTAGAAGATGCTCGGCCAGCCGAAATGCTCGACCAGCCAGCCGCCCAGTAGCGGGGCGATAGCAGCGCTGATCGCGCCTGCGGCTGCCCACACGCCGATGGCCCGTCCGCGAGCTTCGCCTTCATAGGCTCCGTTGAGCAAGGCAAGGCTGTTGGGTAGCAACAGCGCCGCGCCAATGCCCTGGAGCGCCCGTCCAGCGAGCAAGGGTTCGAGCGATCCGCTGAGCGCGCAGACCAGCGAGGCGATGCCGAACAAGGCCGTGCCGATCACCAGCCACAGCCGCCGTCCGTGATGGTCGCCGAGCGCGCCGCCGAGCAGGATCAGCGCGGCTAGCGGAAGCGTGTAGCCGTTGACCACCCACTGAACCTCGGCGGCATTGGCGCCGGTGCCTTCGCGGATGGCGGGCAGGGCGACGTTGAGGATCGAGCCGTCGATGAAGCTCAGCGACGACGCCGCGACCGACATGACGAGCGTCCATGCCGGAGCGTGACGCTTCATCCGTTGGCGATCGCGGCTTCGACCAACCTGCGCCAGATGGCGCCGTCGCTTTCGCTCACCTGCGCGTCGGGCTCGCGAATGGTGTGAAGGATGGCCATCGCCTGGTTGCGATGGTCATGCCAATGTTCGTCGACTTCCCTTGCCGCGTGGGCGTCGTCGCCGTCCGCGTTGGCGCTAAGTTCGGCACCGGCGAGCACGCGGGCGATCCTTTCCAGCATTGGCAAGGTCGTGTCGGTCATCAGCTAGCCTCCTTTGACCGGCTCAACACGCGAGGCGGCGCAATGTTCAGGGCGCCGGCCGGGGCGGCGGATTGATCCGGTCGATGACGCGGCGAAGGAAGCGGCGCGCCTCCCAAACCAGCCAGATCGACAGGACCACCAGGACGAGCGCGATCACAGCCGCCGCGATCGGATTGGCGATGGCGAGCGCGAGGAGGCCGCCGGTGGCGATGTCCTCGCCGGTCGAGACGATGACGTTGGAGAAAGGCTCCGGGCTGGCATTGACGAGGGTGCGCGCGCCCGCCTTGCCGGCATGGGCAACCAGTGCCGCGCCGCCGCCGAGCAGGAAGCTGCCGACCTGCCAGGCGGGGTCAGAAGCGTCGACGATGGCGAGGCTGAGGAGCGCACCGCCCAACGGCCGGATGAAGCTGTGCACCGCATCCCAGGCGCTATCGACCCAGGCGATCTTGTCAGCGAAGAATTCCATGAAGGTCCCGACCGCGGCAATGGCGAGCACCCAATTGTTGGCGAGCACGTCGAGCGCATGGAGATGGTCGGGTAGAGCGATCCAGCCGAACTTCATGCCCAGGCCGGTGATCAGGGTCACGAGATAGAGCCGCCAACCAGCAAGCAGGCTGGTGGAAGCGGCGAGCGCGACGAGTTCGACCGGCGTCACGCGATGAAGCTGTCAGAAAAGGCGGCGCCCCGTCAACCGCAGCTGGCGAGCCGGCTCATCGCGCCTTCCAGCGCTATCCTCGCCTCCGCCTGAGGCATGTCCGCCAATTGCTTGAGGCTATGCGTTTTTCCGAGGTCGGCCATGGCTAGGTAGCCGACATAATAGCCCATACGCGACGGCCAGCCGGGGATTGAGGAATCCCCATAGAAGAGCGAGGCGTAATCCTTCTCTTCGGTGGAATCGAGGATCGCGCGGACGGCACACACCGCGCCTTTGCGGTCGGCGTCGACGGCGGGGCGGATCGGCTTTGGAAGGTCGAGCATCAGCGCCGCGTCGCCCGCGTCGGGGTTGAGCGAGGCGCCGACGTAGGTCGCGAGGCCTTCTTCCCACAGGGAGCACCAGACCGGCTTGCATTCGCCGAACGGCTTTTCATGGGCCAGATGGAACAGCTCGTGGTGGAAGAAAGGCGTCAGGTCCTGGCCGTCATGATAGTTGACGATGCCGTCGGCGCCGAAGATCAGCGTGTCCTTGCCGTTGAGGTCGCGGGTGCCGCCGTCCATCTCCCCCAAGCTGTGGAGCAGGTAAACCGGCTGGTCGCTGTGGACCGGGCCGAACGCCTTTTCGAAGCTTGCGCGGGCAGGAGCGAGGAGCGCGGAGAACTGTTTCGAGACGGCGAGGATCTTGTCGCGCTTCTCGGGATAGGCGGCGAGAGTCTTGAGGACGCGCGTGTCGTAGCGATCGGGTTTGCGCGAGCGGGCGTAGAAGCCCTCGGCCAGCGGCGTCATCGCCTTTTCGAAGGCCGCTACCTTGGCCTGGTCGTCCATGCCCGCGGTTTCGAGCGCGACTCTGTCGAACTGGGCGGTGAGGTCGACCAGGCGGAGACTGTCCTTTGCCGGCTCAACGGCCAACGCCGCCTGCGGCAAGAGGGCCGCGGCGGCCGCCAGCGCCGTTATCCGAAAAGCGTTCAAAGTCCGAGCCATTCGCCTGATCCCACTGTATTGTTACTGCAATACAGCTAATCCGGTTCCACCGCCGGCACAAGACCCAGGCGAGCTTGCCTCGCGGCGACAGGCCTGCCACGGCGGCGCGCCATGCTTCCGCGCTTCGAACATCGGGCCGTGCCAATCGTCCTTGCGGCGGTGACCATCGACGTGATCGGCTTCGGCATCGTCATGCCCGTTTTGCCGTCGCTGATCACCGAGCTCGGGCATATGGACCTGGAAAGCGCGACCCGCGTGTCCGGGTGGATGCTGGCGGTGTTCGCGATCGCGCAGTTCTTCGCCGGGCCGATCATGGGCAATCTGGGCGATCATTTCGGGCGGCGGCCGGTGCTGATCGCGGCGATGCTGGCGTTTGGCCTCGATTATCTGCTGATGGCGGTGGCGCCGACGCTGGCCTGGCTGTTCCTGGGGCGGGCCATCGCCGGTGTGGCAGGCGCGACCTTCGGACCCGCCGGAGCCGTCATCGCCGACGTTACGCCGCCGGAGAAGCGCGCACAGACCTATGGCCTGCTGGGCGCGGCGTTTGGCGTCGGGTTCGTGATTGGCCCTGCGCTGGGCGGGATCGTGTCGGACCTGGGCACGCGCGCGCCCTTTGTCGTCGCAGCGGTGC
Organism: uncultured Sphingomonas sp.; assembly: GCA_946886645.1. The sequence goes on along the minus strand of CAMPIY010000007.1, from coordinate 18,697 downwards.
TGGCGCTGGTCAACGCCGCGACCATGTATTTCCTGCTGCCCGAGACGCTGGACGACGAGCATCGCCGGCCCTTTCGGCTTCGGGATGCGCACATCGTCGGGGCCTTCAAGCCCCTGTTTCAGGTCGGCAATGCGGCGCCGCTGCTGGTCGCCTGGTTCCTGTGGCAGCTCGGCGGGATCGTCTATCCGGCAACCTGGGCGTTCTGGGCGTCGATCCAGTTCGGCTGGGACGCGGGTCAGATCGGCTGGAGCCTGGCGTGGGTCGGCTTCCTATCCATCGTCGTCCAGCTTTGGCTGACGCCGAAGGTCATGCCTCGATTTGGGGAACGCTGGGCCGCAATCGTCGGGCTGGGCGCGGCGGCGCTGACGCTGCTCGCCTATGCGTTCACGACGCAGGGCTGGCAGGTCTATGCCTTCTTCATCGTCGGCAGCCTGGGCGCTTTCGCCTATCCGGCACTGAACGGCATCCTGTCGAAAATGGTCGATGCGAGCCGGCAGGGCGCGCTCCAGGGCGGGCTGGGCGCGATGAACAGCGTCGCCGCGATCCTGGGGCCGGTGATTGCGGCGCAGAGCCTGGCGATCGGTAGCCGCAACGGTTTTGTCGGCGCGGCCTTCTTCGTCGCGGCGCTGCTGATTGGTGGCGCGGCCGTGATTATCGCGGCGGGAACGGCGAAACCTGCGCCTGAGGTGGTGATCGAGGCGGACTAAAGGACTTCGAAAAGTCCTGCGGCCCCCATGCCCCCGCCAATGCACATCGTCGCGACGACATACTTCGCGCCTCGACGCTTCCCTTCGATCAGCGCGTGGCCCGTCAGGCGGGCGCCCGACATGCCGTAGGGGTGGCCGATGGAAATGGCGCCGCCGTTGACGTTGAGGATGTCGTTGGGGATGCCGAGCTTGTCGCGGCAGTAGAGGACCTGGACCGCGAAGGCCTCGTTCAGCTCCCACAGGCCGATGTCGTCCATCTTCAGGCCGAACCGGTCGAGCAGCTTGGGAATGGCGAAGACCGGGCCGATGCCCATCTCGTCGGGCTCGGTCCCAGCAACCGCCATGCCGATGTAGCGGCCGAGCGGCTCCAGGCCACGACGCTCCGCCGCCGCCGCGTCCATGATGATGCAGGCGGAGGAGCCGTCGCTCAGCTGGCTGGCGTTGCCGGCGGTGATGTGGGTGCCCGGGCCGAGTACCGGCTGGAGCGCGGCGAGCCCTTCGATGGTCGTATCGGCGCGGTTGCCCTCGTCCTTGTCGATGGTGACGTCCTTGAACGAGACCTCGCCGGTTTCCTTGTCCTTGATCCCCATGCGGGCGGTGGCGGGGACGATCTCCGCCGATAGGCGCCCTTCGGCCTGGGCGGCGGCGGTGCGCTGCTGCGACTGGAGTGCATATTCGTCCATCGCCTCGCGGCTGATGCCGTAGCGCTGGGCGACCGTCTCGGCCGTCTGCAGCATCGGCATGTAGACGTCCTTGTGCATGGCGATCAGCGAGGGATCGCCGCCAATCCGCATTTCGGGCGTCTGCACCATGGAGATCGAGTCCTGGCCGCCCGCCGCGACGATATCCATACGGTCGATGATGACCTGCTTGGCGGCGGTGGCAATCGCCATCAGGCCGGACGCGCACTGGCGGTCGATGGTCTGGGCGCTGACCGTGACGGGGCAGCCCGCCCGAAGCGCGACCTGGCGGCCGATATTGCCGGCCTGAACGCCCTGGGTGAGGACGCAGCCCCAGACGACGTCGTCGATCTCTCCGGCATCGATCCCTGCGCGCTCGATGGCAGGGGCGAGCGACAATGCGCCGAGCGTCGCGCCGGGCGTGGCATTGAAGGCGCCCTTATAGGCTCGGCCGATCGGCGTGCGGGCGGTGGAGACGATGACGGCGTCGCGGACGGACATGGTGGTTCTCCTAGGTGAAGATGAGGCCGAGCCACTGGGCGGTGAGGGCGGGTTTGTCCTCGCCCTCGATCTCGACCGTGACGGTGTGTTTGAGAAGCAGCTGGCCGGGGGATTTCTCCTCGGCGCTGTCCAGGATGAAGTGGCCGCGGATGCGCTTGCCGGCGCGGACGGGCGCGAGGAAACGGACGCGGTCGAGGCCGTAGTTGACGGCCATCTTCGTGCTGTCGGGTATGTGCATGGCGTCGGCCGCCATCCGGCTCAGCAGCGAGAGCGTCAGGAAACCGTGGGCGATGGTCCCGCCGAATGGGGTGTGACTGGCGGCGGCGATCGGGTCGGTATGGATGAACTGCCGGTCCTCGGTCGCCTCGGCGAACTCGCTGATCCGATCCTGGCCGACCTCGATCCAGTCGGAGACGCCGACGGTCTGGCCGACTTTTGCGCGGATTTCGTCGAGGCTGGCGATGGGCATTTCAGGCTGTCCTAGGCCCGCCCGCGCGAGGCTGGCAAGAGCGGCGGCGGCGACGCTACGGCAAGCTTATTTCGTCTCGGCGGGAGGAGCCCAGGGCATCACCAGAGTCCCGTCGGGCGCGGCGGTGAAGGTGGTCTGCGTCGGATAGGCGAACTGAATCTTTTCGCGGGCGAAGATGCGCATCGCCGCGATGATGATGTGCGACTTGTGGTCGGCCAGCGTGTCGCCGTCGCGGGTGCGATCGTCATAGACCAGCTCGCACTCGATCGCGCTTGGGCCGAAGTTGACGGCGACGCAGCGCACCAGCTTGCAGCTTTTGATCGCGGTGACCGCTTCGGCAAGGATTTCGGGCAAGCGGTCGATGGTTTCGGGCGGAGTCTGGTAGACCAGGCCGAAGGGCAGGGTGACGCGCCGGACGCGGGCGTCGGCGATGTTGGTGACCTCCTGCTCCAGCAGCTTGGTGTTGGCCATGATGACCTGCTCGCCCGAGATGGCGCGGAGGCGAGTGGTCTTGAGGCCGATGCGTTCGACCGTGCCGGTCGTCGCGGGGCCGGATCCATAGCGAATGACATCGCCCCGGCGGAACGGGCGGTCGAAGACAATCGCGAGGGCCGCAAACAGGTCGGAGAAAATGCCCTGCGCGGCGAGGCCGATGGCGATGCCGCCGATGCCGAGGCCGGCGACAAGCGCGGTGACGTTCACGCCCAGATTGTCGAGGATGACGATGATCGCAATGGCAAACACCGCGACGCTGACCAGCACTCGGATCAGCGACATGGCATTGCCCAGCGTCGAGGCGCCGGGATCCTCGCCGACGCGGCCGCGGATTACGCCAATGATGATCTCCCGCGCCCAGATCGCCGCCTGGAAGGCCGCGGCGATGGTGAAGAAGATGTCGGCGAGGTGGGAGAGCTTGGCCGGGATGACGGCGTAGCTGGCGACGATGTCGATGGCCGCGGCGACCATGAAGAGGACGGTTGTCTTGGCAAACACCCGGCCGATGATGCCTTTCCAGCCGAGCACTTCGGGATCGTCGGCGAGCATCCGGTGCCCGATCCAGCGCATGACCAGCATGACCCCGACGATGCCCGCCGCGATCAGGCCGCCGATGGCAAGCCGGTCGAGGTTGGCGAGCGCCCATTCGAAGATGGACTCCACATGTCGCGGCGCCTCGCGCACGTCGAGATTGGCCTTGGGAAGCTTCAGCATGTCGAGGCCGGCACTAGGGGAAGCCCCGCCACAAGGTCAAACCGGCGGTTGCTTCGCCTTATCGGCGCCGTCTATCGTCGGGATGGACCCGCGCCGCGGCGCGCTTCGTTCGGGACAGTAATCATGGCCGCCGCACATCCCGACCGACCGAACCGCTACGCCGTGCACCAGCCCAATTTCCTGCCCTGGTGCGGCTATTTTGCCAAGATTGCGGCGGTGGATGCGTTCGTCCTGCTCGACGATGCGCAAATGCCGCGAGGGCGCAGCTATGTATCGCGGGTTGCCATCCGAAAGGGCGAAGAGAGTTGTTGGCTGAGCGTCCCGGTCCAGAGACGCCACCCCGAAGAGATTCGGGATGTGCGGTTGGATGGCGGCGACTGGCGGATTGCGCATCGCAACCTGCTAAAGGACCGCTACGGCCGGGAGCCGGCATTCGAGGAGGCGCTTGCGGTCGTATCGCCTGTTTATGAAGAGCCGCACACCAGCCTGGCGAGCTTCAACATCGATTTGCTGGGAAGATTTTGCGAATGGCTGGAGATAAGCGGCCGAATGGTGCTGGCGAGTTCATTGGGCGTCGCCGGAAAGGGTGACGAACGGATTGCGCGCATCGGCCAATGCCTCGGCGCGGGCTGCTATGTTTCGGGCAAGGGCGGCGAAAATTACCAGAGTGACTCGACCTTCTCGCAGCATGGCATCCGACTTCATGTCTCCGACGCTTCGGGAGCCTGGGAAAAGCTCGATCCGCTTCCCGGCGTCAGCAAGGCCCATAGCCTGTTCGAGGCGGCGGCGGTCATGGGGCGGGAAGGCGCCGCCCGGCTCATCGGTAAGCTTGCCGCGAAAATGATCGATGACTAGCCATCCCGGCCAGTGGGCGATCCGGCCATTGACCCGGTCGGAGATGGAACGGCGCATCGAGGATTATCTGAGCCTGGACCGTTCCCCGCTCGCCTGGGACAGCGAAAGGCTGCTTTCGGATCGGCCGGGGAAATGGGATCTTTCGATGGCTGCGTTTGAGGGCGACCGGCCGGTCGGCCTGCTGCTCGCCTCGCTTCGACGCCCGGGCCGGCCGCATATCCACCTGCTGCTGGTGCGTGAAGCCCGCCGTTCGGAGGGAATCGGGCAGGCCCTGATCGACGCCCATCGACGATCCTCTCCCTGGCCGGTGACGACGTTGAAAGTCGGGCGGGCGAATGAGGACGCAATTCGATTCTATCGCCGGAACGGTTTTCGCATTTTGACTCGGAAGGGCGATTATCTGTGGATGGCGGCAAGCAAGAAATGACCGATTTCGACCGAAGCGAGTTCTCGCCGGACGCCTATCGGTCCTTGCTGCGGGCCTTGAGCGAGCGCGGTTACCGGCCGGGCCGGTTCGATGGGGCGCCCGTAACCGGACGGACGATCCTGCTGCGCCATGACATTGACCTGTCCATCGATGCGGCCATGCCCATCTCGCGGATCGAGGCCGACGAAGGATGGCTGTCGACCTATTATGTGCTCGTCAGCAGCGACCTTTACAATCCCGGCTCAGCGGCCTCGCGCGCGCTGCTGAGCGAGATCGCCGGCATGGGTCATGAAATCGGACTTCATTTCGACTCCTCGCTATACGCCAAGATCGAGTCCGGCGAACTGGACGTCGCCGCATTGGAAAGAGCCGCGGTATCGGAGTGCGCGACCTTGTCCAACGCCATCGGACGCGAGGTGGCGAGCATCAGCTTCCATCGGCCGGTGACGCAACTTCAGGGGCTCGACCGTGATTTCGCCGGGCGGCCGCATAGCTATCAGCCGAGATATTTCCGCGAGATCGACTATTGTTCGGACAGCGGGGGGCGTTGGAAACACGGCCATCCCCTCGATCGGGCCGCGGTTGCCGCCGGGCAACCGATGCAGCTGCTGACCCACCCTATCTGGTGGTCCCGGGCCGGAGCGAACATTCCGGACAAGGTCGACGCTGCGCTCGATCGATCGGCGAATCATTCGAAGGCGGAGGCGAGCCGCAATATCCTTCCATATGCCGATTACCTGGATGACGCGTCGAATGGCCGGGTTCGCGATTAGCTCGACCGCTTGCGCGCCCGCCGCGGCTTGCGTTTCAGAAATTTGAGGAAAGCGGTTTCGGCGCTCGACAGGCGGCGGCGGGCGCGGGGGCGCTTCATGCCGTGGAGCGGGTCGCGTGGATCGTCTTGCAACGCGTCGATCAGACAGGGATGGACATAGCTGTTGCGGCTGATCGCCGGCGTGTTGCCGAGTGCCTCCGCGACGGGCTCGAGCACCGTCTTGAGGCTGATCCGCTCTTGCTCGGCCTTGGCCAATAACTGCTCGAAGAAGATGACGCTCGCGCCCCAGGTGCGGAAATGCTTGGCGGTGAAATCCTCCCCGGTCGCCTCACGAATATAGTCATTGACGTCGGTCGAGGTGACGGCCTGCGGATTGCCGTCGCCATTCACATATTGGAACAGCATCTGGCCCGGCAGGTCCTCGCATTTGCGGACGATGCGCTTCAGATTGGCGTCGGTGATCGTCACCTCGCGGACGATGCCGTGCTTGCCGGCGAAGCGCATCTTCATCTTTCCGCCGCTTTTCCTGAGATGGCGGGAGCGGAGCGTCGTTGCGCCGAAGCTCTTGTTCTGCTTGGCATATTGTTCGTTGCCGACGCGGATATGCTCGCGGTCGAGCAGGCGGACGACGGCGGCCAGCACCGTGTCGCGAGATAGCTTCCGCTTCCGCAAATCCTTTTCGACCCGGCGGCGCAGCTTGGGTAGCGCTTCGCCGAATTCGCGGCAGCCGTCATATTTGGACGCGTCCCGCTTCGCCCGATAGTCGGGGTGGTAGCGATATTGCTTGCGGGCGCGTGCGTCCTTGCCGGTCGCCTGGATGTGGCCGTTGGCGTCCTTGCAGAACCAGGCGTCGGTATAGGCGGGAGGCAGGGCGATCGAGTTCAACCGCTCGATCTCGTCACGATCCGTGACCCGCTCCCCATCGTCGAAATATTGCCAGTAGCGGCCGTGACGCTTTCGCGTGTAGCCGGGTTCGCTGTCGGATGAATGACGCAACATCGCTGATCGTTCCTCGTTTGGGTGGGTGAAGCAGCGAGCGGCGAAAAGGGTTCCCAATGCCGAAGATAAGCGAAGCGCGGGTGCTGATCATGGCGACCAACCGCTTCGAGGAGAGCGAGCTGTTCGGCCCGCGCGAGATTTTGCTCGAGCGAGGGGCGAAAGTGACTCTGGCCTCGCCCGACCTCGACGAGATTATGGCCACCGTCCACGACGAGCCGGGCAAGACGATCAAGCCCGACATCACCATCGTCGACGCGCGGGCGGCGGACTATGATGCGCTGATTCTGCCGGGCGGCGTCGGGAATCCCGACCAGCTCAGGACCAACGAGGATGCGATCGGACTCATTCGCGAATTTGCCAGTGCCGGCAAACCGGTCGCGGCGATTTGCCATGGGCCTTGGCTGCTGGCGGAGGCCGACTTGCTGCGGGGCAAAAAGGCCACCAGTTGGAAATCGATCCGGACGGATCTCCGAAACTCGGGCGCCGAAGTGGTCGATGAAGAAGTGGTCACCGACGGAAATATCATCACCAGCCGCAAACCCGATGATGTGCCCGCCTTCACCGAAGCGGTGATCGAGGCGATGGAGGCGATGGCCTAAACCGGCTGGCAAGGTTTTTGGTCTATTGGCTGCCCCTATGACGATGGAAGCGAGGCAGCATCCGGCGGAAACGCTGATCGACTGGGCAGCACCGGCGATGCTGGCAGGCGCCAGCGCCTGGTCGGCGTGGACGGTCACCGGGATTGTGACGAGCGGACTTGCGGCCGGCGTGTTCGCGCTGGCGCTGGGCGTTCTGGCGATGCGGGCGTTGGGCCGCCCGCGGCAAGCCGAGACCGATGCGAGGTTCGAGCCGGTTTCGTTCGAAGATACGCAGGCGGATGACGAACTGTTGCTGGACGACCCGCTAGTCGAGATCGAAGGGGATTCGCGCGTTGTGCGGCTGTTCGACCGGCAGGGAGCAACGCCGGGGGAATTGGTCGAGCGGATCGAAGGCTATCTTGGGAATGGGCGTCCGAGTGCGGCCTACCCAGCCGAGGAAGGGTCGGCGGCCCCTCCCGATGCAAGCGCGGCGCTTCATGCCGCGCTGGCGAATATTCGCGCCTCCCTGCGCTAGGCTTATTCGACGATTGTAAGCGCCTCGATGCGGAGGCTGATCGAACCGTCGGAGTTGCGTAACGGGGGACGCTTCAGCGCGATATCGGCGACGATCTGCCCGGGAATCGCAAATTCGGCTTCGGCAAGGCCAGCGGTCAGCCGGTCGACCAGCGTCGAAGCATCCGGACCAGGGACACGAAGCTCCATTTCATGCCGTTCGCCCATGAACGTAAGTGATTGCCAATCGACAGACCGGAATTCAGTCAGCAAAATCCTGTCGCGATCGACTCCGGCGCGGGCGAGCAGCGAGCGGAGCAGACCCGCCGCCGCAGGGGAAAGAGCGAGTTTCATCATCGGGCGGTCTCCAGGAAGGCACGGACCTTTTCCACGGTTCGCGAACGCGGCTCTCTGCCGTTGCGCAGGTCGAATACAAAGCGCGGGTCGCCCACCGCTTCCCGGCCGAAGCGGGTCGGCGGCGTGTTGCTGTTCTTCAGATATTTTTCAACGTCTCTAAGTAGATACACGATAAATTGTCCCACGATGTCCGGCGACTCGGCGAAACATTCAATTCCAATGCAATTCCTACTTGTCTAGGAAATTTCCTAGGGTTAATGCATCGGTCATGACTTCGGACCCGCGGCAAGTGCTGGAACGGCTATGTGCTGAGCGCAGGGAGAATTTTGCCGCGCTGTCGCGACTGATCGGGCGCAACGACGCCTATATCCAGCAATATCTCCGCAAGGGGACGCCGCGCCATTTGAAGGAGCGCGAACGGCGGACGCTGGCCAAATATTTCCAGATTCCCGAATCGATGCTGGGCGGGATGCCCGAGGATGAGGCCGCGACCTACGGCGAACTGGTCCCGGTGCTTCGAAGCCCGGTGCGGGCCTCGGCGGGACCGGGCGCCATTCCCGGCGAGGAGAGCGGACGGCCCTATTTCGCGTTCGAGCCGAAATGGCTGAAGGCGCTGACGGCTTCGCCCTCGTCGAAACTATCCCTGATCCGGGTCGAGGGCGACTCCATGGCTCCTACGCTAAGCGCGGGAGACGACATCCTTGTCGACCTGGCCGACTGCGGGGAACGTCTGCGCGACGGGATCTACGTATTGCGCGTCGACGGGACGCTGCTGGTCAAGCGGCTGGCGATCCATCCGGTGGGACGGCGAGTGACCGTTCAGTCGGACAACCCGGCCTATGGCGATTTGCCGGATTGCAGCCTGGACGAGATCGAGTGCATCGGCCGGGTGATCTGGGCCGGGCGGAAAATCGCCTAGCCGTTGCGGCGGTCCACCAGCCACACGGCGATGGCGAAGGTCAGGCCAATCCCGAAGCCGGCCAGCATCCACTGGACGGGTGCGCCGCGATCGACGCCATAGATCGCCCCGATCACGGGACCGAGAAACAGGAAGATTCCTCCGGCGACCGGAGAGCGGCGGTTTTTCATCAGCGCCGCATGACAGATCGAGCCGCCGGCATCCACTATTTCATGGTTACCGGGACGTTGACCGCGTCTATGCCCCAAAGCGCAAGGAGGGGCGGGTTACTGATGTCCTCATGGACATGCCCTTCATTTCCGGCCGACTGGCGCTCGCCGATGCGGCGCTGCTGATCGAGACCTATGGCGACGACGCCGGTTTCGAGGCCGCGGCGCGTGCCGAGGACAGCCGCGACAAGGGCAATGTGCTGCGTTTCTGCCACTGGCGGCAGATCGAGCGGGTGATCGTCACCCTGTCCGAGCGGGAAGTTCGCGGCACGGTTCATTAGGCCGAACCGCCCGTGGCGCGCGCCAACATGTGCGCGCGCGGGAGGTGGCGTCTCCGTTCGCCCATGCTAGGCTCGCCCCGATGGGCGAGGGTCGTTCCGGGCGGAGAACCGCATTTCGCTGGCTTGCGGGCTGTGCCGGGCTGGCGCTCGGCGCGGCCCCGCTTTGCGCGCAGGCGACGCAACCGCCGGCCGATCCGGCCGAGCTCGATCCTTCCGCGCCGCTCGATGCATTGCCGGACCTGGGCGTGGAATGGCCCGACATGAACGCGCCCGACCCCGCTCCACCGCCGGAGGTGGAAGGCGTCGCGCCGGAGGATGCCGCCGCCGCAACCGAAGCCGCGGCCGAGCGCGTCGAGGATGCTTCCACCACGCGAAGCTATCGCTGGTCGCTGGCGGGCATCGATCCTGTGGCCGAAGCAGAGGCGATTCGAGAGGGCTTCAAGGAACGGTCCGCGCTGGAGGCCGATCGGGATGACGAGGCCAACGCGGCGCAGGTCGACCGCCGCGCGCGGGCGGACGCCGAACTGCTTGCGGAACTGCTTCGAAGCCAGGGATATTATGACGCCTTCGTCGAGCCGCGCATCGAGGCAGCCGGAGACACGTTGGCGGTAACGCTGTCTGCCACACCCGGCGCGCAATACCGGTTTGAAAGCGTCGAGCTTCCCGGACTGGATGCGGCCGCCGGGGAAGCGGCAGCCGAGTTGCGCCAGGCCTTCGCGGTCAAGGCCGGTGATCCTGTCATTGCGCAGAACGTGATTGACGCGGGCGTCGCGCTCCAGGTCGCGCTTGGTGAAGGCGGATACGCCACGGCCAAGGTCGGCGAGCAGGACATCGTCGTCGATCATGAGCAGCAGGTTGCACGGCTGATACTGCCGGTGACGCCCGGCCCCGTCGCGCGCTTCGGGCAAATTACGGTGACCGGAGAGCCGCCATTTTCCGCACGGCATGTGCAGCGGATTGGGCGCTTCAAACCCGGCGACCGGTTCGATCGAAGCGATGTCGACGATCTTCGACGGGCACTGGTCGCGACGGGGCTGGTCGCGTCGGTCGAGGTTCGTCAGGTCCCGCGCGACGAGGGGCGGACGATCGACCTGGCGGTCAAGCTGGAGCCCGCGCCGATGCGGACCATCGCGGCAGAGGTCGGCTATGGCACTGGCGAAGGCTTCCGCGCCGAAGCGAGCTGGCAGCATCGCAACTTTTTCAATCCCGAGGGAGCGCTAACGCTACGCGCGGTCGGCGGGACGCAGGAACAACTCGCCGCGGTTTCCTTCCGGCGTAACAACTGGCTGCGGCGCGACCAGGTGCTGAATGCCCAGGCGCTGGTCAGCCATGTCGACCGCGATGCGTTCGAGGCCAAGACGGCATCGCTGTCCGGCGGGATCGAACGGCAGAGCAATTTCATCTGGCAGAAGAAATGGACCTGGAGCCTGGGAGCGGAGCTGGTCGCGACCGACGAGCGCGACACGATCGAGGCGACCGGCGAGCCGAGGCGGCGGACCTTCTTCATCGGCGCTCTGCCGGCGAGCTTGGGGCTCGACGAAAGCGACGACTTGCTCAACCCGACCAAGGGGTTCCGGTTGCTGGGGCGCGTCAGCCCGGAAATCAGCTTCCAGGGCGGCAGCTTCCCCTATGTCCGCGCGCAGTTCGATGCGAGCGCCTATCATCCAGTGTCGGACAGCGTCGTCGCGGCGGGACGGATCCGGCTGGGTTCGATCCTCGGCGCCCAGCGCGACGACATAGCCCCGTCGCGGCGCTTCTATGCCGGCGGCGGCGGATCGGTGCGCGGTTACGGCTATCAGCGGCTGGGGCCGCGCGACATCGACGGCGACCCGATCGGCGGGCGCAGCCTGGCGGAGTTCAGCCTGGAGGCGCGCATCCGGCTGAAGGCGTTCGGCGGCAATTTCGGGATCGTGCCGTTCATCGACGGCGGAACGCTGTCGACCGAGGCGATGCCCGACTTCAAGGACTGGCAGATCGGCGTCGGGATCGGCGCGCGATATTATTCGAGCTTCGGCCCGATCCGTATCGATGTTGGCACCCCGCTCAACCCGCAGAAGGATGACGGCCGGATCGCGGTGGTCGTCAGCCTGGGCCAGGCCTTCTGATGGCCGAGGTGCTGGTCGCATCGCGCGAAGCGGGGGGCGAGAAGATCAGCTTGCGGCGCCACTGGACGCGGCGGCTGTTCAACGAGTTTTTGGCGCTGCTGCTGGTGCTGCTGGTGCTGTTGGCGGGGGCGCTGGTGCTGCTCGACACGGCGCCGGGGCATCGGTTCATCGTCGACCGAATCGGGCAGGTCGAAACGGCGACCGGTCTTCGAATCCGAGTGGCGAGGATCGAGGGGTCGATCTACGGCGAAGCGCATCTGAAAGGGGTGGCGGTCAGCGATCCGCAGGGCGTGTTCCTGACCAGTCCGGAAATCACGCTCGACTGGGCGCCGGGGGCGTGGCTCTACAACAGCCTGCACATCGACCGGCTGGAATCGAAGCTGGTCCGGCTGGAGCGGCTTCCCAAGCTCCGCAAGACGGGGCGCAAGGGACCGATCCTGCCCGATTTCGACATTCACATCGGGCGGCTGAAGGTCGACCGGCTGGAACTGGCCAAGGGAGTCAGCGGGACGGCACGGACGGGGAGCGTGCTGGGCGAGGCCGACATTCGCGCGGGGCGGGCGATGGTCGGGCTGCAGCTGGCGATGCTGGACGGCGACCGGATGGCGGCGAAGATCGACGCCGAGCCGGACCGTGACCGCTTCGACATCGACGTGCGCGCCATCGCGCCCGCGGACGGGCTGATCCCGGCGATTGTCGGGCTGAAGCGGCCGATCGACCTTACCATTGCCGGCGACGGGACGTGGAGCCGTTGGCGGGGCTCGGCGAAACTGCTGGTCGAGCGGAGGACGGCAGTGGACCTGGCGCTGGCGGCGGACAGCGGACGTTATCGGCTGACCGGCCTGCTCGCGCCGTCGCCTTTCCTGAAGGGCAAGCTGCAGCGGCTGACCGCGCCGCAGGTGCGGGTGACGGGCGAAGCGACCTTCCTGAAGCGCATTCTCGACGGCCAACTGGCGCTGGCGTCGCCGTCGCTGCGCGCGGTGGCGAAGGGGATGGTGAGTTTCGCCGACAATCGATACGACAAGGTTAACCTTGGGATCGATCTGCTGAGGCCGCCCGCGCTGTTCCCCAACATGACCGGCCGCAATGTGCGGATGGTATGGACGCTCGACGGGCCGATGGATCGGGCGGATTACGCCTATCGGCTGACCAGCCCGCAGGTCGCGTTCGACAAGACGGGGTTCGTCGATGTGCAGGCGATGGGGCGCGGCAAGCTGTCGCCCTGGCCGATGCGCGTGCCGCTGATCCTGAAGGCGCGGGCGATCACCGGGCTTGGCGATGTCGCTGGTGGGATACTGGCCAACATCAGCATCGAGGGGATGCTGTCGATCACGCCTCAACTAGTGCGCGGCGAGAAGCTGAAGCTGCGCAGCGCGCGGCTGAACGGCATCATATCGCTGCTGATCGACCTCAAGACCGGGCGGTTCGACATTGCCATTTCGGGCGGACTGAAGCGCTACCTGATCCCCGGCCTGGGCATCGTCGATGTCGAGACGCAACTGAAGGTCGTTCCCGGTCCCGGCGGCAAGGGGTCGCGGGTCGTCGGCAAGGCGCAGGCCTGGGTGCGGCGGCTCGACAATAGCTTCTTCGCGAGCCTGACGGGCGGCTTGCCGCGGCTGACCACCGATCTGGAGCGCGGCAATGACGGCGTGCTCCACCTCACCAATTTACAGCTTTATTCGCCCAAGCTGAGGCTGTCGGGGCAGGGCATCCGCCGCCGCGACGGGACCTTCCTGATCGAGGCGCGCGGGCGGCAGGCGGAATATGGGCCGCTCAGGGTGCGATTGGACGGACCCATCGAACGGCCGAAGGTCGAGCTGTTCCTGGAAAGCCCGAACGAGGCGCTCGGCATCCGCGACATGACCCTGTTCCTCGACCCGACAGCGCAAGGCTTCGCCTATCGCGCCAATGGCCAGTCGCGGCTGGGGCCGTTCACGTCGAACGGCAATATCCTGCTGCCGCGCGGCGGGCGGGCGACGATCGCCATCGCCGCGCTCGATGTCGCGGGAACCACGGCGAGCGGCGACTTGAGGGCCGATCCGGGCGGGTTTAGCGGGCTATTGCGGATCGCGGGCGGTGAGCTCGACGGGACGCTGGGGTTCGCGCCGGTCAATGGCGCGCAGAAGATCGAAGCGCACCTTGCTGCGAACAATTTCTCCATCCCCGGGCCGCCGCAATTGTCCATGCGCTCGGGCCGGATCGACGGGAACATCATCCTTGCCGATGGAGCGACGACGCTTGACGGCGTGCTGAGCGCGCGGGGCCTGACCACCAGCGGAATTACGCTGGCGCGAGTGACGGCCAATGCGAAGCTGGTCAACGGAAGCGGGCAGGTGAGGGCGGCGCTGGCGGGGACCCGGCGGACCTCGTTCGAACTGGTGGCGCTGGCCAATGTCACGCCCGACCGGATCAGCGTGACCGGGCGCGGGCTGCTCGACCGGCGGCCGCTGACCCTGGAAAGCCCGGCGGTGATCACGCGGGTCGAGGGCGGCTGGCAGATCGCGCCGACGCGGGTGCGCTTTGCCGGGGGCAGGGGCACGCTGTCGGGCCGCACCGGCGACCGGCCGGAGCTTCGCGCGGATATCGAGCGGATGCCCCTGCAATTGCTCGACATTGTCTGGCCCAAGGCCGGGCTTGGCGGGATGGCCAGCGGCCGTGTGGAATATCGCTGGGACGGGCAGCCGACGGGCAGCGCGAACCTTCGCGTGCGCGGCCTGACCCGCGCCGGGCTGGTGCTGGCGTCGAAGCCAATCGACGTCGGGGTCAATGCGGTGCTGAACAATGGCCGCGCGGCGATGCGCGCCGTGGCGGTCAGCGACGGCAAGACCATCGGCCGGGCGCAGGCAAGGTTTGCGCCGCTGGGGCGTGGGCCGATCGTCGCCGAACTGATGAACGCGCCGATGCTGTTCCAGCTTCGCTATGCCGGGCCGGCGGACACGCTGTGGCGGCTGTCGGGGGTCGAGATATTCGACCTGTCGGGGCCAATTGCCGTCGGGGCGGATATCGGCGGCCGGTTGGTCGACCCGCAAATTCGCGGATCGATCAAGGCCGACGGCGCGCGGCTGGAAAGCGCCGTCACCGGCACCATCGTCGAGCAAGTGCAGGCCCAAGGCCGCTTCAACGGCTCCCGGCTGATATTCTCCGGCATCACAGGAACCACACCAGGCGGCGGGTCGCTGACGGGAAGCGGAACGGTCGATTTCTCGGGCGGCAAGACCAGCCTCGACCTGAAATTCCAGGCCAATCGCGCAAGGCTGCTGGCGCGCGACGATATCGCGGCGACGGTGACCGGGCCGCTCGCGGTGCGCTCGAACGGGGACGGCGGTACGATCAGCGGCAATTTCCGCCTCAACAGCGGCCGCTTCACGCTCGGCCGCGCCAGCGCCGCGGCGTCCGTGCCACAGCTCAACGTGCGCAACGTCGGGCAGGATTTCGACGCCGATATCGAGGTGGAGCAGCTGCACCCGTGGAAGCTGGATTTCGACGTGGCGGGTGGCGACCTGACGGTGCGCGGCCTGGGGATCGACAGTCGCTGGACGACCAACCTGAAGATCGGGGGGACCGCCGACGCGCCGCGCTTCACGGGCCGGGCCGACCTGATTCGCGGCGATTACGACTTCGCCGGAAGGAATTTCAGGCTGGCGCATGGGGTAATCCGCTTCCGCGGTGAGACTCCGCCCGATCCGCAGCTCGATATCCGTGCGGAAGCGCAGGTTCAGGGCCTTGATGCCAGCGTGATCGTTGGCGGAACCGGCCTGCATCCGGAAATCCGCTTTGCCAGCGTTCCGCAACTGCCGCAGGACGAACTTCTTTCGCGCATCCTCTTCGGCACATCGATCACCAACCTGTCGGCGCCCGAAGCGCTGCAACTGGCCTCGGCGGTGGCGGCGCTTCAATCGGGGTCGGGCAATCTCGATCCGATCAATGCGGTGCGGCGTGCAGTTGGCCTCGACCGTCTGCGCATATTGCCGGCAGACGTTGCGACTGGGCAGAAAACCGCCATTTCCGCCGGAAAATATATTGGGCGAAGACTGTTCGTGGAGGTGATTACCGACGGACAGGGCTATTCCGCGACCCGGGTCGAGTACCAAGTGACCCGCTGGCTTTCGCTCCTGTCGTCAATCTCGACCATCGGCCGCACCAGCGCCAACGTCCGCGTCAGCAAGGATTATTGATGAACGAAGCGCATGGCCCGAAGCAGCGGCTCATCAACATCGTCGGCGGATCGGCCGGCAATTTGGTCGAATGGTTCGACTGGTATGTTTACGCGGCCTTCGCGCTCTACTTCGCGCCCAGCTTCTTCCCGGAAGGCGACCAGACCGCGCAATTGCTGTCGACCGCCGCTGTTTTCGCCATCGGCTTCCTGGTCCGGCCCATCGGCGCCTGGATCATGGGGGTTTACGCCGACCACAAGGGGCGCAAGGCGGGATTGAGCCTTTCGGTCAGCCTGATGTGCCTCGGTTCGCTCGCCATCGCGGTGGCGCCGACCTACGAAAGCGTCGGCCTGTTGTCTCCCGCCATCCTGATCGCGGCGCGACTGTTGCAGGGCATCAGCCTGGGCGGCGAATATGGCTCGAGTGCCACCTATCTTTCCGAAATCGCCGATCGCGAACGGCGCGGTTTCTGGTCCAGCTTTCTCTACGTCACGATCATCGGCGGACAGCTTTGCGCGCTCGGGCTGCTCCTCTTCCTGCAATCGATGCTTGGCGAGACGGCAATGCAGGCCTGGGGATGGCGGATCGGGTTCGCCGTCGGCGCGGTGCTGGCGGTCGTCGTGTTCATCATCCGCCGCCGGCTCAGCGAGACGTTGAGCTATGAGAATGTAGCGAAAGCGCCGGAACGCCGCCAATCGACGATGCTCAACCTGATGCGCCATCATCCGCGCGAAGTGTTGCTGGTGATCGCGATCACGGCCGGCGGGACCGCGGCCTTCTATACCTACACCATCTATCTTCAGAAGTTCCTGGTGAACACGAGCGGGTTCGACCGGGCCACCGCTTCGCGGATCATGACGGTCGCGCTCGCGGTGATGTTGCTGTTGCAACCGATTGCGGGAAGGTTGTCCGACAAACTTGGGCGCAGGCCCATGATGATCTTCTTCGGCGTGTGCGGGACGCTATTCACCTATCCCATCTTCACCTTATTGGGCACCGCCGACAGCGAGCTGACGGCCTTCGCGCTGGTCATGAGCGCGCTGGTGATGGTGACCGGCTATACGTCGATCAATGCGATCGTGAAGGCGGAGCTGTTCCCGGCGGATATCCGCGCACTGGGCGTCGCGCTTCCCTATGCCTTGGCCAATGCGATTTTCGGCGGAACGGCCGAATATATCGCCTTGTGGTTCAAGGACATCGGCCACGAGAATTGGTTCTACATCTATATATCGCTGCTTGCCGCGGCCTACCTCGTCGCGGTGCTGCGGATGCGGGAAACGAAACTGACCAGCCAGATCCTGGAGGATTAGCGCTTGAGGAAGCCCTCGAGATCGTCGCGAAGCTCGTCGATCGACTGACGGCCCCAGCCTTCTGCCCAGGGATTGTCTTTCTCGGCGGACAAACGCCCGGCGGGCCCTGGGCGGGTCATCATCGCGGGCGCGACTTCCGGCTTCACCGAACCGAGCAGCTTGAGGTTGAACGGCTTGGCGAATTGCAACCCGACCTTGTCGCCGCACGTCCAGCTGACCGTAGCGAAATGCTGGCCTGCGTCCCCCATGTCGAGAAAAAGCTCCGCGCCCAGCGGATAGCTTACCGGAGCTTCGATCAGCGTGCCATGCTCCGAAATGTTGCGGAGGCGCACCTTGTCGTTCGAATGATTGTAGAAGACTTCGCCGCTCCAGATCAGCGGGTGGCGGCGCTCGGTGCGACGCGAGTTGGCAACCGAATCATCTTCCTCTTCGGGCTTTGGCTCGGCTTTGGCTTTGGCCTTGGGTTTGACCTCGGGCTCCGGCGACGAATGGATCGTCGCGTCCGGAAAACTGCGGCGGACAACGTCCAGCAGGAGCGCGTCCCGGGCCTCCGGATCGCAATCGATGCGGGTCTCGTGGGCGAATTCCAGGCCGACGCGGTCGCCGCGCAGCCAGCGAACGGCGCATTCGATTTCGGCCCCCTCGGCGAATTTCAGGTCGACTCGCTCCCACAGGCGCGGGGTGAAGTCGGCGCGGATCATCGCACCGCCGCCTGACAGGTTGATCAGCTCGACCTCATGGTCCTGACCGTCGAAACGCGCCGTCGCGGCCTCGTTTTCCAGGCGATGACGATCGTCATCGCGGTGATCCTGGGTGCGAGTTTCTTCCCGCGGCACTTCCACCGACGACAGATCGTCGGTTTCGGCACCGCGCCCGGTCTTGTCGCGGACGACCGGGTCTGTCCGCAGGCTCTTCCCCGTGAGGATAGCCGAGCGAAAACTGTTCATCGAAGTGACCTCGCACGCCATGGCGCGAAGACCATGACGTGCGAGTGGTTACGATTAGGTAACTATCGCCGGAAAATTACGACGAATAATACATGTCGAATTCGACCGGCGACGGGGTGGTTTCCCAGCGCATCACCTCTTCCCACTTCAGCTCGATGTAGGCGTCGATCTGGTCGTCGGTGAAGACGTCGCCCTTGGTCAGGAATTCGCGGTCGTTGCCGAGGGCGACCAGCGCCTCGCGCAGGCTGCCGCAGACCGTGGGGACATTGACCAGTTCGGCCGGGGGAAGGTCATAGAGGTTCTTGTCCATCGCATCGCCCGGGTGGATCCGGTTCTGAATGCCGTCGAGGCCGGCCATCAGCAGCGCCGCATATGCGAGATAGGGATTGGCCATGGCGTCGGGGAAGCGGAACTCGACGCGTTTGGCCTTTTCGCCAGCACCATAGGGGATGCGGCATGAGGCGGAGCGGTTGCGGCTGGAGTAAGCGAGCAGCACCGGTGCCTCGAAGCCCGGGACCAGCCGCTTGTAGCTGTTGGTCGCGGGGTTGGTGAAGGCGTTGAGCGCGCGAGCGTGCTTGATGACGCCGCCGATGAAGTAGAGCGCCATTTCGCTGAGGCCGGCATAACCGTTGCCGGCGAACAGCGGCTTTCCGCCCTTCCAGATCGACATGTGGGTGTGCATGCCGCTGCCGTTATCCTGGGCGA
>CAMPIY010000006.1 GCA_946886645.1 uncultured Sphingomonas sp. | reverse complement strand
TTGCATCGAAAAAGTCGTCCCAGACGACTTATGGTTAATGCTCAGACGGAGCGCCTTCAGGCGGCGGAATGGCAAGCGCGATCCTGTCCGCCTTCACCAAGCGGATTGCGCCCAGGCGGATAACGGTCCGTTCCGGACTGATCTCGACGGCCTTGTCGAGCGACCGCTCGACGCCTGCGACCTTGGCCGAATCCGCCGACAGCCGAAGCGTGTAGCGGCCATACGCCACGCGCTCGAACAGGAAGAATCCGTCATAATCGCTTCGGCCTGAGGCCACGACCTTGCCGGCCGCATCGATGAGTTCGACATCGAGCCCTTCGAAGCTGCGGCCGTCGCCTCGAACCAATATTCCTTCGATGTCGCCGGCGCCGACGAGGCCGATCTCCAGCTTGGCCGCTACGCCCGGGCGCGGCACTACCACCTGAAGTGCTTTCTTGGGAGCAAGCGAGGGGTCGTTGAGGGTCGACGCATCGATGCCGACGGCGATCGGCTGATAGGGTTGGAGCCCATTGACGCGGACCATGCCCTTTTTGTCGCTGACACCGTCGGAGACGCGCTGGCCGGTGGTGATCGCGGCGCCTTCCTCCCACGGCTCGTCCAGCTCGCGCCGGCCATTGTCATTGAGGTCGCGATAGATTCGGGCCTCGACTGTGCCAGTGCTCGCGAGCTTCTGGCTGGTGAAGCGCATGCCCCCGGCGCTGGAATCTAGCGAGAAGTTTAGGTTGAGCCCGACCGCGAAGCTGCCGTCGGTGCCAGCCTCGACCGAGGCAGCCGCCGCGAGCGCGTTGAAGCGGCGAATATGCGACACGCGCGCCCGGCCGCGCTTGGCATAGGCGTCATAGGCGACCGCGCCCTCCCAGTCGGCCTTTTCGCTGGCCGACCAGTAGGCAGACAGTTCCGCGGTGCGGAACCTGCTTTCCGGCTTGATATCCCATTGCATCTCGCCGCGAAGCCGAACATCCCCGATCCGCCCGGTCCCGATCAGCCCGACATCGAGATGATCGGCCTGTGGCGGTTGATTGTCACCCAGCCGGCGCTGCCAATTGACCAGGCTGGTCAGGTTAAAGCCGTTAAAGTTGGTCGACAATCGGCCGTGCGCGTCGAGCGTGCGGTCGGCCGCGCCACGGTCGACCAGGCGGACGTCGCCATGCGCCGCAAAGCGCTGGCGGCCGATCTTCAGCGGCGCATCGACCGCGATGCGCGTGTCGCGATAGCGGTCCTCGCGCTGGCCGTTGATGGTGAAACCGTCGGCATAGAGCGATTCCGCGCTGATATTGACGGGTCCGACCCGGGCAATTCCCTGCACGCGCGCAGCCATTCCGCCGTTGCTGTCACGCGCAACAGCGGCCTCGACCAGCGCGGGACCGATCGAACGCCGAACCGAGCCTTCGACGAATGTCAGCCGCTCGTTGTCCGCCAGCAAGACGGTCGCAAGGACGCCGATCGACGTCCTCTTGTCGAGACCATGCTCGACCTGCACCGCTGCCTGTACATCGGGACGGCGGAAATCGCCCTTCTCCCGATCGCCCGGCGGTCCTCCACCATCGTCTCGCCCGACGAAATTGCTCAGCAAATTGCGCCCGGGCTGGCTGACGCCAGCCCAATACCAGGTCTTGCCCGAGGGCACCTGGCTCTGCCCGACATTGATGCTTTCAAGTCGGCTTCGCTGCTGGCCTTGCGGGCCGTAGAGAATGATTTCGAAGCGGTTGTCGCCGTAAATCATTGGAACATCGTCGAAAACATAGCGCGACGAGCCGTCCGACCGGCTAAATGCAAGTAATTCTCCGTTGCGATAAAGCTCCGCATCCCAGCCCGGAGGGAGATCTCCCTCGAACCGGGTGCGGTCGAACGCGACCGGGTTGAACAGGGGCCGGTTGGTCACCTGGACGCCGCGCCCGCTGGCGCCGCCGACGAGGCGGCTCGACAGGCCATCGACATCGCCGATGGCGAAATGCGTCGCCTGGAGGGGGCCGAGCAGCCCGCCGTCGGGATCCGAACGATAGGCACGTACGCGCAAGCTTTGCGGCCGGCCCTTGCTGTCGCTCGTCATCATCGCATCATAGGACAGCCGGGCAATTTCGCCCGCCGCCGCGACCGATGCGCTGCGGTCGACCTTCATTCCGTCGGAGGCGCGGTAGGTCACGCCGGCATTGACGACGAAATCGAGGGCCGGAGCCCGCCACATCCGGTAGGGCAGCTTGACCGCCGGCAGACCTTCCAGCGGCAATGCCGCCTTGTGGAGCCTGGCGGCGCGCTGCTCGCGTTCCCGGGCCAGCTCGACCGGCAGCTTCGCCTCCGATTCGAGGAGAAGCATCGAGCCTTCAGTGCTGGCGTTGACGCCGATTCCGAACCAGCGGCCGAGCGCCAGGCTATCGACGCACCAGCCTTCGGGCGTTTCGCGAATCGTGCCTTGCGCGATTCGCTCCTGCTGCTTGCCGAAGCGTGCCATGCCTGCGGCCTGATCGATCTCGATCCGATTCTCCTCTTTGAATGCCCAGCCGGATGCTTTGCGCGCGGAGAGGTCGATCTTCATCGGGACGTCGAGGGTCGTCAGGAAGTCACCGAAAACGACGCAGGTTCCGTCGGGCGTCTGGTAGGCGCGGACGCCATCACCGAGCCTTAGCTGGCGGATGTTGACGTCGAGTAGGAACTGCTCGTCCGGATTGGCGGTCCATCCGGGTGCGACCGGCACCGCCGCCCATGCGGCGACGGCGCCCGCCGCAGCGAGCGCCCACGACGCAAAAGCGCCGCGCATCCATCCAAATGGACGCCGCATCGGTTGGACCCCCGGTCCGCCCCGCCCCTAGCGCAGGACCGCCGTGGTTTCGGCCAGGGTCACCGGCCCCGTATCGGTCGGCTCGATATATTGGACGGTCACCGGGCCGGTCGCGTCGGCGACATGGGCCGGGTCGATCGGGAAAGTGACCGACCGCTGGCCGAGCTCGGTGTAAACGGCGACTCCGCGAACGACCGCGATCGGGTCGGCGATGCCGGCCTTGAGGACGCGCACTTCGCCAAAGGTGGAGCGATCGCCGCTGCGGCTGATATCGAGCGAAATTGCCGGTTTTCCGCCATCCACCACCTTGCGGACGTTGGCGAGGCCGGCCTTGGCCTCAAGGTTTCCGAGGCGGACGATGACGGGAATGGTGACGCCGTAGATCGGGGTCAGCTGGAAGGCGACTCCCTCGATCTTCTGCGGCGCGACCGCCGGCCGGGGCGGAGGAACGGCGCGAAACAGCATATGCACCCGATATTCGCCGTCCGGAAGGCCCTGGGGAGCACGCGCGGAAATGCGGATGGTCTGCGGCTGGTTCGGCGGAAGCGTGATGCGCTTGGGCGCGAAAAGGATCATCTCCTGCGCCGCCTTGTCCGCCTCGGTCGGGACTTCGACATCCGACAGGCGTCCATCGGAGGTCATCCGCCTGAGTTCGGCCGAAATCCGATAGGTCGCGACATCGTCGCCGATATTGTTGAGAATGACCTCCGTTCCCCGTCGCCCGTCGAGAACGATCCGGGTCGGCGCCACCAACAGGTCGCCGACGCCAGCCTGCGCCGGTGGCGAAGTCAACAGCGCGGGGGCAAGCAAGGCCAGGGCGGCGAGACGGCGCAACGAAAAGATACTCATGAAACCCTCCAGCAATATTGGAGGATCATTGGTCGAAAATGGTTAGCATCCGGCTAACCATCCTTGGGAAAATGCCAAAAAAAAGGGGCCACCGGCACTCCGGCAGCCCCTTCCTTTTGTCCCGGCGAACCGGAACTTCTGGTCGAACTTAATAGTCGACGGTGACTTCGATGTCGCCGACGTACAGGCCGCCAACCGTCGTGTCGGCGATGGTGATCGCGCCGCCCAGCGTGAACTGGACGCCGGCGGCGCCCGAGTTGCCAAGGGCCAGCGTGAAGTCCGCGTCCGGCGTGAACGCCAGCGTCTCGCTGCCGCCCGACGTGGTGTTCGTCAGGTTCGAAGCGGTCGTGTCGACGTTGATCGTCATGTTGTTGGTGCCGGTCACCTGATACTGGGCCGACGTCGGAGTGCCCGAGCAGACGACGACGGTGGCATCGCAGCCGCCACGGACGCCAGCGTTCGACACCGTGATGGTGCGCGTGCCGCCGACGGCCAGGCCGTTGACGATGGTGCCGAAGTCGAGATCGCGCTGGGCGGTCAGAGTCAGCGGCTTGACGATGCGAGCCGAGGCTTTCGCCTTGGGGCTGGCCGAAACCGGAGCGGCAAAAGCCGGGGTCGCGGCGAGCGTTGCAGCAGCGGCCAGCGCCGCCAGACGAACGAACTTGGTCATGATGAGTATTCCCCACTTGTTTCCGTAATGGCGGCTGGCCGAGCGAATCGCCGCCCATCCGTGGGCACCTCATTAACCCTGCCTGCTTACGGCTTTGCTCAGCGCTATGGTTAAGGAGCTATTATTCTTTGTCCGTAACGAACCCGATTGTGCCGTGATCAGAAATATTCGACGTCGATCGGCACGTCGCCGCGGAATTCCCCGTCGACATCGCCGGACACCCGCAAAATGCCTCCGAATCGGAACGACAGCCTCCCGTCGGCGTCGAGCCGGGGCAGCGACGGAAGGTCCGACCGGATCGATTCAAGGCGGATCGTGCCGCCGGCCAGGCCATAGAGTTCGATATTGTCGGGCAGCGACACGCGGACGATTCGCCCCGGCTCACCGCGGATCGTGACCTCGCCAACCATTGCCCGCGCGCCGATCGCGGTAATCGAGCCGCTAACGCTTCGGCTCCCGTCGGGCGACAACTGCGCGCTGCCGTCGCCTTTTCCTGCAAGGATCAGCCGATCGAAGTCCAGGCTAGCCTCAATGTCGAGCTTGACCGGAGCGGCAGGCTTTTCGTCTTCCGCAACAGCCGAACCGCACAGGCGGCAAGGCGCGCTTGCATCCTGCGGGAATGCAGGCGCAGCAATGCCCGTGGCGATCATCGACGCGAGGGCGACAAGGGCGATACTCCGGCCCGGCATGGCACCAACGCTATGGGCGCGGCGTTGAAACAAGGTTAACGCAGCTTTCACCCCTGTCAGAAACGAGGCCGTGAATGACCGACAAGCGCGCGAGCGACGCAGAATGGCGATCAAAGCTGACCCCCGAACAATATCGGATCCTGCGCGAGGCCGGCACCGAGCCGCCCTTCACGGGCCGGCTGCTGAATAACAAGGAAAAGGGAATGTATCGCTGCGCGGCGTGTGGCGAACCCTTGTTCGAGAGCGACACCAAATATGATAGCGGGTCGGGCTGGCCCAGCTTCACCGCGCCGGCTGGCAAGACGGCTGTCGAGGAACGAACCGACCACGGCCATGGGATGACCCGCACGGAGGTGCGCTGCGCGAAATGCGAAGGACATCTGGGCCATGTCTTCCCCGACGGACCGGGACCGGAGGGGCTGCGATACTGCATCAACAGTGCCTCTCTGGATTTCGACAAGGCGGCGGATGCGAAGGACGAGCAGGCCGGCGACGAATAGCCCGCCGCTTGTCGGCAGTGGGCGAAGCCAATAGGGATTCACGCCAATGGCCAGCTCCACACCGTCCCGCGCCAAGGGAATCATCGTCTCGACCCTGAAATGGGGTCTCGCCCTCGGCGTCCTCGCCCTTGTCAGCCTTGGCATCGCGGTCGCGGTGGCGATGGCCTCGCTGCCCGATTACCAGCAGCTGACCCGCCGCTCGGACCTGGGACAGATGGTGCGCGTCCGCGCGGCCGACGGGACGTTGCTGGTCTCGCTTGGACCCAGCTTTGGCCGCTGGCTAAATTATGACGAGATTCCCCCGACCATGCGCACGGCAATGATCGCCGTGGAGGATCGCCGGTTCCGCAGCCACTTGGGCGTCGACCCGATCGGCATGGCGAGATCGGTCAAGGTCCGGCTGGAGACGGGGCACTGGCGCCAGGGCGGATCGACCATCACCCAGCAATTGGCGCGCAACATCTTCCTGACCAACAGCCGAACCTTTGGCCGCAAGGTGAAGGAAGGAATCCTCGCGCTGGCGATCGAGCGGAAATTCTCCAAGGACCAGATTCTCGAACTCTATTTGAACCGCGTCTATTTCGGCGGCGGCGCCTACGGCATCGATGCCGCCAGCCGGACCTTTTTCGGTCATGGCGCCGAGCGGCTGAGCCTCGGTGAAGCGGCGATTATCGCCGGGCTCGTCAAGGCGCCGTCCAATTACTCGCCTACCGCCGACGTCGAGGCAGCGAGAAGCCGCGCCGGCGTGGTTTTGAATTCGATGGTCAAGAATGGCTTCCTGCCCGCCTCGGCGGCGGCCGGAGTCGATGCCGCCGAGATCAAGGTCCAGACGGCGGCGAAGCAGGACAGCGTGCGCTATTTCACCGACTGGGCGCTCCCCCAGCTAGACACGCTTATCGATGAGACCAGCGAGCCGATCGATGTCTTCACCACCCTCGATCCCGGGATGCAGTCTGCCGCCAATCGCGCGATCAACGCCAATGCGCCGAAGGGCGCCCAGGGCGCGCTGGTGGCGCTCGACCGCGACGGCGCCGTCCGGGCGATGATCGGCGGCCGGGACTATGTCCAATCGATCTACAACCGGGCGACGCAGGCCGAGCGCCAGCCAGGATCCTCGTGGAAATTGTTCGTCTATCTGGCCGCGCTGGAATCGGGGATGAAGCCCGACGATACGGTCGTCGACGAGGCCGTGACGATCGACGGCTGGACGCCGCGCAACTCGACGCGGACGCATCTCGGTCCGGTCAGTCTGCGTCAGGCATTTTCAAGGTCGATCAATACGATCAGCGCAAAGATCGGCGATGCCCTCGGGTTCGGCACGATCGCCGACATGGCGCGCCGGTTCGGCATTTCGGGGAATATCTCGACCTATCCCTCGATGGTGCTGGGGACCAGCGAAGTGAGGCTGATCGACATGACGAAGGCCTTTGCCGCGGTGCAAAACCGTGGCGTCAGCGTCATGCCCTATGCGATCCGCAAGGTCGTCACGGCGGACGGCCGCCTGCTCTACCAGCATCAATCGAACGAAGAACGGGTGCTGGTCGCGCCATGGGTCGCATCGGAAATGACCGATCTTCTCCAGTCCGCGGTGATGTCCGGCACGGGTCGCGCGGCGCAGATCGGACGGCCTGTCGCGGGCAAGACCGGCACCACGACGTCCAACAAGGACGGCTGGTTCATTGGCTTTTCAAGCGGCCTGACGACCGGCGTGTGGATGGGCCGCGACGACGCGCGTACGGTCAGCGGATTGCAGGGCGGCACCGCTCCGGCGCGGGCTTTTTCCGATTTCATGAAAATTGCCGTGGCCAAGCGCCCGGTCGAGCAGTTCGAAACCCAGGCGCCGCTCCCCGACTGGCAACTCGAGCCCGACGAGGAGGCGTGGGGCATGGACATGAACGAGACCGCGCCGCTGGTCGACGCGGACGGCAATCCGATCGGGGTTGAAGTGGTTCGCCCTGGCGATCCTTACGGCCAGCCCCAACCGCAGCAGCAGCCCGGGCAGGGGCAAGTCGACCAGCAGTGGCTGGACGAGGTGCTCAACCGCAATCCCGAAAACCGGCCGCAACCCGCGCCGGCGCCTCGTCCAGCACCGCCTCGGCAGCCGCTACCCTCGGACCGGCCGGCCGACCCTCTTCAACCGAGGCCCTAGCGCGCGAAGCTCGGCGCGGGCCGCGCCGACGTCTCCATCGAACAACTCGGCCTCGAGCGCGCGAAACTGAGGTCCATGGTCCATGTGCCGCCGGTGCGCGACCTCGTGGGCGACGACCCAGCGGAGGAGGTGCGGGGGTGCCAGGATTAGCCGCCAGCTGTAGCGGACGGACCCGCTTTGCGAGCAGCTGCCCCAGCGGCTCGACGCATCGCCTACCGCGACCGACCTGATGGATACATCCGCCTTGGCAGCCGCCTTTCCGGTTTCGGCACTGAGCGTCTCTCGTGCCAGCAATCGGAGGAATCGCTCGATCCGCGCCGGAAAGGAGGACAAAGGCCCGCCGCAACGCAGCACGTCGTCCGCCAGGTGCGGCATGCGCCGCGACGATTCATTCCATTCAAGCCGGATCGGCCTTCCTGCGAGCATGATGGTTGCGCCCGGCAGCAACGGCTCACCCGGTTCGGTCCGGGAGACCTGACGGTCCACCCAATCGGATTGGCGCAGCGCCCAATCGAGGGCCGCGCGCCGGCCGACCCTCTTCGGGCACGTCAAGGTAAGGACGCCCCGCGCCTCATCGAGCCTCAACCTGAGCGAGCGTGCTCGTGGATGGGGCCGGACTTCGACCGGCCAGGCGAGGCCGGGGAGGATCAGCGGCTCAGAGCGGACGGTCGACAAGATGCCATTCCAGGTCGCCAGCATCGACCTCGCTGACCGTCCAGCCCCGCGTCGACTGTCCAGCCTCGTGGACTGTCTCCCGGCTTCCCGAAATCAGGTAATGCCAGTCCGGCAGAGGCTGTCCTTCCCACCGCAACCGGTAGGCGCAGGTCGACGGAAGCCATTCCAACTCGTCAAGCTTGGCCGGGTCCAGCTTGACGCAGTCGCTCACCAGCCGCTTTCGATTGGGATAGTCGGTGCACATCCCCGCCTTCCGGTCGAGCAGCTTGCAGGCGACATTGGTGGGGAACAGCTCTCCGGTCTCGTCGTCTTCGAGCTTATGCAGGCAGCAGCGACCGCAACCGTCGCACAGCGCTTCCCACTCCCCGCGGTCGAGCGAGTGCAAGGGCTTTTCCCAAAAGGCTTTTGCGCTATTCATGCGTGGCTTAGCCTTGGTGTCGTAGAGCCAGGATAGCAAGGCACAGGTTGGGAGGAATTGATGCGGCGGTGGGTAAAGGCGGGCTTGGCATTGACGATCGCTTGCCTGGCGACACCGGCGGTTGCCCAGCTGGAGGGTTCGGAAGGCGAGAAATTTCTCGAGGCGGTGAGGACCCGCGATAACGCGACCGCAGTTCCGATGCTGGGCGAGTCGGGCTCGCGCGTGGTCGACTATCGAGGCTATGATGGTGACACCGCGCTGCACATCGCAACCCGGAACCGGGAGTTATCCTGGGTTGGTTTCCTGCTCGCCAAAGGGGCGGATCCGAACATCGGCGACAGGATGGGCGACACGGCGCTGATCCTTGCGGCGCGCATCGGATTCGAAGATGCCGGCGAATATCTGCTGCGCTACAAGGCCAACGTCGACGCCACCAATCGCCGCGGAGAAACCGCATTGATTGTCGCCGTGCAGCAGCGCCAGCCGCGAATTGTCGAAATGTTGTTGAAGGCCGGCGCCGATCCGGACAAGGCGGATCATGCCGCGGGATATTCGGCCAGGGACTATGCCAAACGGGATAGCAGGAATCCCCAGTTGTTGCGCCTTATCGAAACCGTGAAGTCCACCAAGAAGAAAGTCGCCGGACCGAGCATCAATTAGAAGGAATCGCCCAGACTGGGATCGATCTGTGCGGACAGGCGGCGGGCAGCCCGCCTGGCGAACCGGAGCGTTTCGGCCTTGCGCCGGGCCGGTGCCAGCGGGCGGGTCGAGGGCTCACGCATCACCACGGCATCATAGCGGTCGGCGACGAGCAGGCCGGCGTCGGTGGGCAGGAAGCGCTCTTCCTCCAGGAGCGGCGCGAGCAGTTGGGGCACCGCCCAGAAGAAGCGGTCGCAATAGTCGAGATAGTCGGTCCATTTCTGGTCCGACAGCAGGTCGGCGCGGCTGACCTTGATCTCGACAATCGTCAGCTCGCCTTTCGGCCCGACCGCCATCAGGTCGGCGCGGCGGCCGTTGGGCAGTGGAACTTCGCACATGGCGAACAGGCCGTGCCGGCAAAACAGCCGCGTCACCCCGCGCGCGACCTCCGCCGCGACCGGCGGCGCATCGATGAAACAATCGGGAATCGGGTTCGAGGCCATGGCCCCGACATAGAACAGAAGGAGACCGCCCGAAAGCGGTCCGCCAACTAATCAGCGATAGAAGACGTGATTGCCGAGCGTCGCGACGCGCGTCAGGCGCCAGCCCGGCGAAACGCGGCGGGCGTGGAAGAAGAGCGCGTTGCCGACCGGCGACGGACGCAGATCCTGGTCGACGATCTTGGCGATCGCGACCGCTTCCTGCCAATCGCGGCTGGCGCGAGGAATATGCGGCATGGAGTGACCGCGGACGAAGCTGAATTGGCTGCGCTGGAACACCACGCCGCAATAGCTCTTCGGGAAACGGCCCGAATCGGCGCGATTGGCAATGACGTGGCCAACCGCAAGCTGTCCCTGCAGGCTCTCGCTCTTGGATTCGAAATAGATGGCGCCGGCAAGGCATTCGAGCTCGCGGCTGCCGGGATCGGAGCTGCGCAGGCTAGCGACCGCCTCGGCGAGGGTCGCGCCGTCGTCCACGGTCACCTCGGGCTCGTCGGCCTCGGGTGCGAGCGGATCGTCGTTTGGCGCGGACAGGAGTTCGGGAGATTCTTCGCTTGGCAGCAAGCTGCTTGCCGCCGGAACGGGCAATATATTCGACCCTTCGGTGATCAGGGGCTCGGTGGCCGGGTTAACCTTGGCCGGAGCGACCGATGACGCGGTAAGCGCAGCGATCACCAGAATGGCGGAACGGATTGGCACGAACATGAAGACCGTTGTCTGTGCGGTGAACCGGCCCGTTGGCGTTGCTGCCCAAAAATGCAGCGTTCGCCGAGGGTGATTCCCCGACTGCGTGGCACCTCAACGGCCCCTACTTAAGCCGACGCGGATGCCCCCCGCATGAAAGTCGGGTCCTGTTTTAGGATTGGTTCCGGCGGGTCAACCTTGAGCGGTCGTTTCAGCGATGAATCGTTCAGGCGACGGGATATCCAGTTCAATTAACCACAGATCCGAATCAAATTTGACGCGCTTTTGGCTCCAATCCGCGATTGTTTCGGTTCCATCGTCCGAACCCGGGCCAACTTGCTGCCAATGGTAGCTGCCGTCGCCGGACAAGGTTCGTTCGAGACATCCGAAATGCTGGCCGCGATTGCCGACGATGAGAACCAGCGCCCCGCGATCCGGGTCGCCCTTGCGAAGGACCATGCCGAATCCGCCGGCCTGCTCGGCATGACGGAGGAAGGCGCTGGCTTCGAGATGCGCGGGGAGCCGTTCGGCCATCAGCGGCCGCGATATCCGTCCAGGCCCGACAGCGCGATGTGAGAGCGAAGGAACGTCCCCGTGCCGCGCGCGCACTCCTCCCCGCTTTCATCGACGATCCGCGCTTCGGCCACGAACACCCGCCGCTTGCCCGAAATCCATCGTCCCTCGGCGCGGGCCGGACCGACCTTCATCGGCTTGGTGAAGTGAAGGTTGAATGCGGTCGTCAGGAGGAATCGATCGCTGACGAGGCCGTTGGCGGCGTAGAAGGCCGCGTCGTCCAGCATCTTGAAGTAAAGCGTCCCGTGGGCCGCGCCCGCGGCGTGGAATGCGCTAGGCGAGACCGTGAAGCTGATTTCGCTTCGTCCGGCCTCAGGCAGGATCAATGACGATTCGAACAGCCGGTTGACCGGCGCCGAATCGTACAGCCCTTCGAGCGCGCGAAGGTGCGCTTCCTCGCCCGTCGGCGCGCCCTCAGGCGGCATCGCGTTCCTCGGCGCCCATCAGCACGGCCGCCATTGCGTCGCGGCTACGGGCACCGCGCAGCTTCTCCACCGTCGCGCCGTGGCGCACCAGCCGGCTAACCGCGGCCAGCGCCTTCAAATGCTCGGCCCCTGCATCGGGCGGCGACAGAAGGAGAAACACCAGGTCGACCGGCGTCCCGTCGATCGCCTTGTAATCGATCGGGGCCGCAAGCCGGGCGACCAGCGCATAGACGCGGTCCAGTTCGGCGAGCTTGCCGTGGGGGATCGCCACCCCGCCGCCGAAGCCGGTCGAGCCCAGCCTCTCCCGCTCCGCGATGGCGTCGGCGATGCGCGGCGGATCGACGGACAGGCGTGCGGCCGCAATCTGCGAAAGCTGGTTCAACAGCTGTCGCTTGTTGCCCGCGGCGAGGTCGACGCGGATCGCTTCAAAATCGAGAAACTGGGAAAGCTGCATCTACAAAAATCCAGGGAAGAACTTCGGCACGCTGACAAAGACGAAGAGGGCCGTTAGCCGACCAGTCCCATACTTGTCACTTCGATGACGGTTCGACCCAGCCGATCGTTCCATCGTCCCGGCGATAGACCATGTTGTAATCGCCGCTCCGGGGATTGCGGAACATCAGCGCGTTGGTGTTCCTGAGGTCGAGCATCATCACCGCGTCCGACACGCTCGCCTCCGGGATATCGACCTTTGTCTCGGCAATGATCGCAGGCGACGGCGGGATCGGCTCCTCTTCCCGGGCGGGCCCGGCGAATACGGTGTAGGCGGCGGTCTCGGGTGCCGTCGCCCCATCGCCCTCACCGCGACGTTCGCGAAGCCTGTCCATGTAGCGCTTCAGTTGCCGCTCGATCTTGTCTGCGGCGCCGTCGAAAGCGATGTGCGCTTCATTGGCGCGGTTCGACGATTTCAGGACGACACCCTGGTTGACGGGGGCAACAATATCGCAGGTGAAATCCTCATAGGGCCCGCGGCCGAAGGTGACATTGGCCGCGACCGCGCGGGAGAAATATCGGTCGGCCATCGACGAAAGCCGGTCGGAAACATGGGATCGGAGCGCCTCGCCGGTGTCGACCTGGTGACCCGCGACCCTGATGTCCATCTTGGCTCTCCTTCTTGCAAACCCGAGCGGCGCCAAGCGCCAATGCGTCAGGCGGCGCCACGTTCCGAGGTGGGTGCGAAGAAGCGCTCCCACAAGGGATTGGCGATCTTGGCCATGAAGGCGCGATGCCTCGCCACCTCTTCCACCGAAGCGCGATGCGGGCGCGGTTCTCGCACGATGCGCGGAGCGGCGCTTTCATTCGTTGCGGCTGCAACCGCTGGCGCGTCGGCGACCAGGCCCAGCCCAATCTGCCGCCCGCCGGTAAGCTCGATATAGACTTGCGCCAGCAGTTGCGCGTCGAGCAGGGCGCCGTGCTTTACCCGCTGCGTGCGATCGACGCCGTAGCGCGTGCACAGCGCATCGAGGCTATGCTTGGCGCCGGGATGGCGCGAGCGAGCGATGACCAGCGTGTCGACCATCCGGGTCAGGCAGACCGACGGGCGGCCGCATCGGTCCAGCTCATGATTCAAGAATCCGAAATCGAAGCTGGCGTTGTGCGCGACGAGCGGCGAGTCGCCGATGAACTCGAGCAACTCTTCGACCTTCTCGGAAAAGCGCGGTTTGTCGGACAGGAAAATGTCGGACAGGCCATGGACGGCCTCCGCCTCGCTCGGCATCGACCGGTCGGGATTGAAATAGGCGTGGAAATGACGGCCGGTCTCGACCCGGCCGACCATCTCGATGCAGCCGATTTCGACCATACGGTCGCCGCCCGCGGGGGACAGTCCCGTGGTTTCCGTGTCGAAAATAATTTCGCGCATGGCTTCCTTAAACACCTGTGGACAGGCCGAGACAAGCAAGGATCGCATCGACCTGCCGCCGTGTCTCCGTCAGGTTGCCGGATGTGTCGACCACGAAATCGGCGCGCTCGCGCTTTTGAGCATCGGGCAGCTGCCTGGCGAGAATCTGGTCGAATTTCTCCATGGTCATCCCCGGTCGGGCCATTACCCGCTCGCGCTGCATCTCGGCCGGCGCCGACACGACAATCACCTTGTCGAATGCCGCGTCGCCACCCGTCTCGAACAGCAAGGGGATGTCAAACAGCAGCGCCGGCGCGTCGCCGTTCTCGACGATGAACCGTGTGCGCTCATGGTGGACCGCCGGATGAACGATGGCCTCCAGGGCAGCAAGCTCGTCCGGATCGCCAAGGACAGCCGTAGAAAGCGCATCGCGATCGACCGCGCCGTCGCGCGTCGTTCCCGGAAACCGCGACTCGATTTCAGGCACGAGCCGTCCGCCCGGTCCTTGCAGCATTCGAACAGTCGCGTCGGCATCGAAGGTCGGGATGCCGGCCTCGGCGAACATCGCCGCGACGGTCGATTTCCCCATGCCGATCGAGCCGGTGATGGCCAGCGTCATCATCGCCCGAGCTTTTGCCAGAGTTCGCGGTCGCGGTCACGGGGCGGTTCAGCGCCGAAGAATAGGGTGAAGCTGGATGCGGCTTGCTCGACCAGCATGTCCAGTCCCGTGACCACCGAAAGGCCGCGATTCCTCGCTGCGGCGACCAGCGGCGTTTCCGGCGGATCGGTCACCATGTCGAACACCCAGCCGTTGGCGGGCAAATGGTCGAGGTTGCAATTCAGGCAATCGCGACCGGCCATGCCCAGCGGCGTCGCGTTGATGAGGCCGTCGCTGGCGATCGTCGCGGTGAAGGGCGCCGGCTCGATTTCGAGCCCGAATTCGACCGCCAGCTTCATCGCCTGGGCCATGTCACGCGCCTGGATCCGCACCGCTCGAAGACCGACCAGCTTCAAAGCAACCAGTGCGGCACGGGCAGCTCCCCCGTTGCCGAGCAAGGTAACGCTTCCCATCGCGGCCTTGGCCTGGTGGAGTTTTGCAAGCCGCACGGCAATCGCCCCGACATCGGTATTGGCAGCGACCAGCTTTCCGTCGCGCATCATCAGCACGTTGGCAGCGCCCGCCGCGACGGCCCGGTCGGTCGCTTCATCCGCAAGAGCCGCGGCGTCGAGCTTCAGCGGCATCGTGACGTTCGACCCCCGCCAACCAGGCTCCTTCTTTCGTTCTTCGATGTAGGCGGGTAGATCCGCGCGAGTAACTCGTCGGCGGCGATAGTCGGCATCGATGCCGAGGGCATCGAGCCAGAAGCCATGGATGAGCGGAGAAAGGCTATGTTCGATCGGATCGCCAATGACCTCGGCATAGCCGGTCGTTTTGGAGACGGATGTCGACGTCATGACGCCATCAATCCTCGTTGTCGAAGCGCGCCCAGCAAGGGAAGCAGCGGCATGCCGAGGATCGTGAAATGGCTGCCCTCCACCTTCTCGAACAGGGTCACGCCGAGCGCCTCCATTCGAAACACGCCGACGCAATAGCTCACCGCCGGCCATTCGGCATCGAGATAGGAATGGATGAAGTGCGGGCTGAGCGGCCGGACATCAAGCCGCGCGGTTTCGGAATGACTCCAGTCGATCCTGCCGCGATGGGCCAGCGCCACTGCGCTCGACAGTTGTAGGGTGTGTCCCGAGAAAGCGGCTAGATGGCAAGCGGCTTCATCCCGATCGCGGGGTTTAGAATAGCGCGCACCGTCAAGTTCTACGACGCTGTCGCTACCAATCACCCAATCATCCCCCGCTTTGGCGATCGACAGTGCCTTCCCCTCAGCCAGCTTGCGCGCCAGGCTTTGGCTGTCGCCAACATGGCGCTCCTTGACCAACTGCTCATCGAAATCCGGCGAATGGACGACAAATTCTAGGCCCGCCTGGGTGAGCATGGCGCGGCGGATTTCGCTGTTGCTGGCCAATATCAAGGACATAAACTCGCCGGGGGATAAACTTGTGGAAAAATCGCGGTATTTCCCTAGCGCGAAGGCGGGGATCACCCAATGCCCTGGATTCGCCCCGGCGCCTTCTTTCGGGATTCGAGACTCCGTCCACAGGGGAAAACGGCCATCCACAGCCTGTGAATCATGGGAGAGTCGGTTCGCGACTCGCGAAAGTCCCGCGATTCGCGCCGAATCGCGGCCTGTTGGCAAAGTCGGGAAGCGCGCTTAAGCCCCGCTGCCAAACGACCAACAATCTCATCAATCTTCTATTCTTATATAATAAGGGAGAAAGAAGGGGTGCCCTCGCCCTTGGCTGATCCGTCCAGCGTCCCGGCCGACCAGGCCGACAAACCCCTGCTCGCCGTGCTTCGTGGTGAACTGCGCGATCCGCCGCCGATGTGGCTGATGCGCCAGGCTGGCCGCTACCTGCCCGAATATCGAGCGCTACGGGCAACCAAGGGCGGGTTCCTCGACATGGCCTATGATCCCGAGGCCGCGGCCGAGATCACGCTGCAGCCGCTAAAGCGCTTCCCGTTCGATGCGGCGATCCTCTTTTCGGACATCCTGATCGTGCCGCACGCGATCGGCCAGGAATTGACGTTTGTCGCGGGTGAAGGTCCGCGGCTGGCGCCGCCGCTCGCCGATGCCTCGTTAGACGAGCTCCAGCCCATGCTGGAGCGTCTCGAGCCGATCTGGGGGACCGTGAGGAGGGTGAAAGCCCAATTGTCGCCCCAGACGACTTTTTTGGGCTTTGCGGGCAGCCCATGGACGGTCGCGACCTATATGGTCGCGGGTCAGGGCAGCCGCGAGCAGGCCGAGGCCCGCAGTCTGGCCTATCAGGACCCAGGCAAATTCGATGCCATCATTCGGCGCATCGAGCAGGTCACTCTGGATTACCTCGCTGGCCAGGTCGACGCGGGCGTCGATGCGGTGCAGCTGTTCGACAGTTGGGCCGGGAGCCTTGCGCCGGCGGAGTTCGAACGCTGGGTGATCGCGCCGACCGCCCGGATCGTGGAGGCCTTTCGCGCCCGCCATCCCGACACGCCAATCATCGGTTTCCCGAAGGGAGCCGGCGGCAAGCTTCGTGCCTATGCCGATGAAACCGGTGTCGATGCGATCGGGCTCGATGAGACCGTCGACCCGCGTTGGGCCGCGCGCGAGCTTCCCGCCGGCCTGCCGGTCCAGGGCAATCTGGATCCGCTAGCGTTGATCGCCGGCGGGGACAGGTTGCGTTCCGCCGTCGAGCTTATCCTTGACGCATTCGCCGACCGTCCCCACATCTTCAACCTGGGCCATGGAATCCAGCAGACAACGCCGACCGAGCATGTCGAGGAGCTGGTTGCGCTGGTGAAGGGCTAGGGATGGGGCTTTCCGAATATCAGGGCTTCCTGGGCGCCGCCTATCTTTGGGTGAAGGCGGCCCACGTCACCTTCGTCATCTTCTGGATTGCGGGCCTGTTCATTGTTCCGCGCTATTATGTCCATCATCAGGCGACGACTCCCGGCTCGGCCGAGGACCGCGCCTGGATCGAGCGCGAGGACCGTGCGCGAACCATCATCCTGACGCCGGCCATGCTGATTGTGTGGGTGCTTGGCCTGATGCTTGCGGTTCACCTCGGAGTCTTCGGCCAATATTGGTTTTCGGCCAAGCTGCTGCTGGTTGTGATCCTGACCGGCTACCAGGGCTGGATCACCTCTTACGGCCGCAAGCTGGCCAACGGCCATCGCGAGCTGGATGACAAGAAGCTGCGCATGATGAACGAGGTACCGGGCATCATCACCGCATTGATCGTCGTTTTGGTGATCGTGCGTCCCTTTTAAGGGATTGCACGCATCTGGCTCGCGGCCGTTCTAGGCCGTTGACTTCGTCCTGTTTCGCGACTTAAGCGCTGTTCCAAGACGGCTGCATCGGCCCGATTTCCTTCAGCTTCCGATGCGACCACATTGTCGTCCAGCTTCGCGGCGTCCTGCCGCGCCATAAATTCTCAATTTTTCAATTCGAAAGCAATTTTCATGCATCTCAAGGACCTCAAGCAAAAGACCCCCGCCGACCTCGTCGCGCAAGCCGAGGAGATGGGGATCGAAGGCGCATCGACGATGCGCAAGCAGGACCTGATGTTCTCCATCCTCAAGGTCCGGGCCGAAAGCGGCGCCGAGATCAACGGCCAGGGGACGATCGAAGTCCTCAACGACGGCTTCGGATTTCTCCGCAGCCCCGAGGCAAACTACCTCGCCGGGCCCGACGACATTTATGTCGCGCCCAACGTTGTCCGCCGCTTCGGCCTTCGCACCGGTGACACGGTCGAGGGCGAGATCCGCGCGCCCAAGGATGGCGAACGCTATTTCGCGCTGACCAAGGTCACGCAGATCAATTACGACGACCCCGACGCCGTCCGGCACCGGGTCAATTTCGACAACCTCACCCCGCTCTATCCGGACGAGAAGCTCAAGCTCGACACGCTCGATCCGACGATCAAGGACAAGAGCGCCCGGGTGATCGACATCGTCTCGCCGCTCGGCAAGGGCCAGCGCGCGCTGATCGTCGCGCCGCCCCGCACCGGCAAGACCGTGCTGCTGCAGAACATCGCACGCGCCATCACCGATAATAATCCGGAAGTCTTCCTGATCGTCCTGCTGATCGACGAGCGGCCGGAGGAAGTCACCGACATGCAACGCAGCGTGAAGGGCGAGGTCGTCAGTTCGACCTTCGACGAACCCGCGTCGCGCCACGTCCAGGTTGCCGAAATGGTGATCGAGAAGGCCAAGCGCCTGGTCGAGCACAAGAAGGATGTCGTCATCCTGCTCGATTCCATCACGCGCCTCGGCCGCGCCTACAACACCGTCGTCCCCTCGTCGGGCAAGGTGCTGACCGGCGGCGTCGACGCCAATGCGCTGCAGCGTCCGAAGCGCTTTTTCGGTGCTGCCCGCAACATCGAGGAAGGCGGTTCGCTGTCGATTATTGCAACGGCGCTGATCGATACGGGATCCAAGATGGACGAGGTCATCTTCGAAGAGTTCAAGGGCACCGGCAACAGCGAAATCGTGCTCGACCGCAAGGTGGCCGACAAGCGCATCTTCCCCTCGCTCGACGTCGGCAAGTCGGGCACGCGCAAGGAAGAGCTGCTGGTCGAGCAGGGCACGCTTTCGAAGATGTGGGTCCTTCGCCGCATCCTCATGCAGATGGGGACGGTCGACGCGATGCAGTTCCTTCTCGACAAGATGAAGGACGCCAAGTCCAACGAGGACTTTTTCGCCTCGATGAACCAATAGCGGGCTGACCGCACGTGGCCGTAATCCCCAACCTCAATTTCTCGGCGGTGTTCACGCCGACGGGGATAGCCAAACTGGGCCAGATCATCGTTGGCGACCTCACCATGGCCGGCGACAATGTGGTGATCATGGGCTCGCTGGCATCAGGCCTGCCCGAACGCCAGCGGCGCAAGGTGCTAATGCTGGGCGTCGCCATGGCGCTGGCTTTCCTGATCATTTTCGCGGTTTTGGCGACCCAGTTGCTCAAGATCACCGGCCTGGTGTTCGCCGGCGGCCTGCTGTTACTGTGGGTCGCCTACAATCTGTTCCGCGAAATGCATCCGGCGAAGCCTTCGCCGGCCTGCGACGACCCGGAAACGGCCGAAATCGAGGGCCCGCCGCAGTCGAAGACATTTCTTCAGGCGGCCGTCCAGATTGCGATTGCCGACCTCAGCATGAGCCTCGACAATGTGCTGCTTGTCGCGTCGATCGCTCGCGACAATCCGGCGCTTCTGTTTATCGGCCTGACCTTCTCGGTGTTGTTCATGGGCTTTGCGGCCAACTATGTCGCAAAGCTCATCCAGCGATATCATTGGATCAACTACATCGGCCTGGCGGTCATCCTTTATGTGGCAGCCAAAATGATCGTCGAGGGTTGGATCGGTGGCGAGCATGTTCTGGGCTTGAGGAACGTCCTGGGACTCGGCTAGGCGAAATCTCCATTTCATAGGGTGATCCGATGTTCGAACTGATGTTGGCTGCGGCGGCGACGGGCCTGGGTTCGCCCGGCGATATCTGGGCGTCGATTATCCAGGATTTTTCGAACCTCGACCAGCCGGGTGCGCTGGCGGCGCTGGTCCAGGTGTTGATGATCGACCTGGTGCTGGCGGGCGACAATGCGATCGTCGTCGGTGCGCTCGCTGCCGGCCTGCCGGCGGAACAACGGCGGAAGGTCATTCTGCTCGGTGTGCTCGCGGCCCTCGTCCTTCGAATCTTCTTTGCTCTGATCGTGTCACAGCTGCTGCAGATCGTCGGACTGATCCTTGCTGGCGGCCTGCTGCTGCTGTGGGTGTCATGGAAGATGTGGCGCGAGCTTCGCCATGCAGGTGAGTCTAGTGGGTCGGAGGAAATTGTCGGCGACGAGCATAGTGGCCTGAAGCCCGCCAAAAGCTTCGCCTCAGCCGCATGGGCCGTTGCACTGGCCGACGTCAGCATGAGCCTCGATAACGTCCTCGCGGTCGCCGGCGCGGCGCGTGAGCATCCCGGCATCCTGATCGTGGGCCTCATCGCTGCCGTCGCGCTGATGGGCATCGCCGCCAACGCCATCGCCAAATATATCGAGCGCTATCGCTGGATCGCCTATCTCGGCCTCGCCGTCATCCTGTGGGTCGCGCTCAAGATGATCTGGGACGGGTGGCATGACGTGGCACCGGTGCTGGGGTGGCCGGTCTTCGCCGCCGCGCATTGACCGGTGTCTACGTGCGGCCTCCTGATCGGTGAGCGCCGGAGATACCATCTATGCATTGGCGAGCGGTCGGCCTCCTGCCGCCATCGCCATTGTTCGGGTCAGTGGGCCGCAGGCTCGGCAGTCCGCGCTTCGCCTGGCCGGCGGGCTTCCGCCGCCGCGCAAGCCAGTGCTCCGGACATTGATCGATCCCGCGACGGAAGCTGTGATCGACGAGGCGCTGGTTCTGCGCTTCGATGCGCCGGCAAGCGCGACAGGCGAAGATATCGTTGAATTTCAATGCCATGGTGGCCGGGCGGTGGTCGACGCGGTTCTCCGGGCGCTCGGGTCGCTGGACGGATACCGCCTCGCCGAGCCAGGCGAATTTACCCGCCGTGCCCTGGCCAACGGCCGTATCGACTTGACCGAGGCGGAGGGCCTAGCCGACCTTTTGGCGGCGGAAACTGAACTCCAACGCAGGTCCGCCATGATCCGCGCCGCGGGTTCGCTTCGGAGGCGCCTGGACGGTTGGCGGGAGTCCCTGCTCGCCCTTTCGGGGCAGGCTGAACTTGCGATCGATTACGTGGATGAAGGAGATGCCGCCGAGCGTTTCGATTTTGGCGCGCCCATGGGCCAAATTGCCGACGAGATTTCGACGCTGGTCGATGGACCCCGCATCGAGCCGCTCCGGAACGGCATCCGGGTTGTGGCTGCCGGACCGCCGAATGCTGGAAAATCAAGCTTGATCAATGCTTTGGCGCGCGAGGAGCGAGCGATCGTCACCCCGGTTCCGGGCACCACGCGCGACGTCATCGAAGTCCCGCTCGCGATCGGAGGGATTCCGTTCCTGCTGGTGGATACGGCCGGCCTGCGGCACTCGAGCGATGAGGTGGAGGCGATCGGAATCGAGCGGGCCCGTGGCGAAGTACAGCGCGCGGATATCATTTTGTGGCTGGGGCCACCGGATGAGCGTCCACCCCATCCCGCCGTAATTCTTATCAGTGCGAAGGCCGATTTGGGTCAGCGCCCGGAATCGCAAGCCGACGTGGCAGTGTCTTCCATTACCGGTTCCGGACTCCACATCTTGTCGGAGTTGCTGGTCGAACGCGCCGGTGGCCTAATTCCGAAGGATGACGAGATCGCGCTTGATCGCCGCCAGCATGACCTGCTCGGCCAAATGCGGGCGGCCTTGCGACGAGGAGCTGCCCTCTCGGATCCGCTGTTAATTGCCGAAGAACTCCGCATTGCCCGGATGGCGGTTGACCAAATCAGCGGTAGAGCCGGTGTCGAAGAACTTCTGGACGCGCTTTTCAGTCGCTTCTGCTTGGGAAAATAGCGTTTCACGTGAAACATCCCGCGCGTTGAACCGCGCCGAGACGGCCTGTATGGGCAGCACGATGTTTGATGTGCTCGTAATTGGAGCCGGTCATGCCGGGTGCGAAGCGGCCTGTGCCGCGGCCCGGCGTGGCGCGCGCGTGGGCTTGATCAGCTTTCGGGCGGATGACTTGGGCGCCATGTCCTGCAATCCTTCGATCGGGGGTGTCGGCAAGGGGCATCTCGTCCGCGAGATCGATGCAATGGGCGGCGTCATGGCCCGTGCCGCGGATCGCGCTGCCATTCATCGCCGGATGCTGAATGCCAGCAAGGGGCCGGCCGTGCGCGGTCCGCGTGTCCAAGCGGATCGGAAGCTGTACCGAAAGGCGATCTCGGGTCTGGTTTCGGCGGCCGGGATAGAGTTGATTATCGGCGAGGCCATCGGCTTGCGGCTTCAAGGCGGGCGAATCCGAGGTGTCGAGTTGAGCGACGGACAGTCTATCGACGCGCCCGTCGTCGTGCTGGCAACGGGGACCTTCCTGGGCGCGACCATGTTTCGTGGCGAGGAGCGCTGGACTGGCGGTCGACAAGGCGCAAAGGCGGCCGGTGCCCTGGCCGATCAGGTCCGCGAGCTCGGACTTGCAGAGGGGCGACTTAAGACAGGGACGCCGCCGAGGCTCGATGGCCGAACAATCGATTGGTCGAGGACTTCGCCACAGTCCAGCGACCCCGAGCCTTGGACCATTGCACTCGCATCCAATCCTTTTCCTCGACCGCAGTTGGCCTGCGCAATAACGCGAACGAATCGGCGAAGTCATGACGTCATCCGCGCTGGCTTGGGGCGATCACCCTTGTTCGCCGGCGCTATCGAGGGGCGGGGCCCGCGCTATTGCCCCTCCATCGAGGACAAGGTTCATCGCTTCGGGGATCGCGATGGGCACCAGATATTCCTGGAGCCGGAGGGACTCGACACGCCGCTTGTCTATCCAAACGGTATTTCAACGTCGCTGCCGATCGATGTGCAGGTTGAGCTGGTGCGGAGCATTGAGGGCCTCGAGCGGGCGGACATTGCCCAGCCGGGCTATGCGGTCGAGTATGAATATGCCGATCCCCGGCGCCTTCGGCCCACGCTCGAGCATCGGGAAGTCTCGGGACTGTTCTTCGCCGGCCAGCTCAATGGCACTACCGGCTACGAGGAGGCGGCCGCACAAGGACTGGTTGCCGGGCTGAATGCGGCGGCGCGGGCACTGGGCAAAGCGGAAGCGCATTTCGATCGTGGGTCCAGTTATATTGGCGTCATGGTCGACGATCTGACAATCCAGGGCGTATCCGAGCCTTATCGTATGCTGACGGCTCGGTCCGAGTATCGGCTGCATCTCAGAGCAGACAATGCAGTTTCGCGGCTTGCCCCTCTGGCGATGGAAATCGGGGCACTTTCGCCGGATCAGCTCGCCTTGGCGCGCGACCATCTCCAGTCGAAGGAAGTGGCAACGGATCTGTTGGAAGGCACGGCAACGGGGCCGGAGCTGGGCTTGGCTGAAGTGGCGCGAAAGCCGCTGGGTGAGTGGGCGCGCCGCGAAGATGCCTTTCAGGCGGTTTTCGACAAGCTGCCGGCAGGGCCTGCGTCGGAAGAGGCGCTCTACGATGCGATCTATGCACCATATCTCGAACGCCAGCGCGAAGAGTTGAATGCGCGTTCGCGTGACCGCGCCGTGGTGATCCCCAGTGATTTCGAATTTTCGCGGGTGCCGGGCCTGTCCAACGAGATGAGGGAGCGGCTGGAGGCTTCCGGACCGTCGAGCCTAGACCAGGCGGCGCGGGTGTCCGGAGTCACCCCGGCGGCGTTGTCCGCGCTTCATTTTGCGCTGGCCCGCGCCGCTACATGATTGACCGCTTGGCTATTGCTGCGGGCCGAGATGTTTCACGTGAAACATTCGAGCGGCTGACGGCCTTTACTGAACTCCTCATTGCTGAAAATGCCCGCCAAAATTTGCTCAGTCCCGCCAGCGTTCCGGAGTTGTGGAACCGCCATATTCTCGACGGCGCCCAGCTTCTCGGACTGGCGGAGGGGAGGGGAAGCTGGTGCGACATTGGATCCGGCCCGGGCCTTCCTGGAATGGTGATCGCGATTCTCGGTGGCAGGCCCATGACCCTCGTCGAGCCGCGGCGGCTTCGAGCCGAATTTCTGGAAAAGGCCATTGGCGCGCTCGGCCTGGCGCAAGTGGAGGTTCGCCAATGCAAGGCCGAACAGATTGAGGGCAAATTCGACTTCATCACTGCCCGCGCGGTCGCCCGGCTGGACAAGTTGCTGACGATCACCGCCCATCTGGCTCGCGACGGGACGAAATGGATACTTCCCAAGGGTGAAACGGTGAAATCGGAACTGGATGACGCCCGCCGGACGTGGCAGGGTAGCTTTCGGCTGGTTCCGAGCCAGACCCATGAACTGGCGGCGATCGTCGTCGCGGATCATGTCAGGCGTAGGGGGAAAAGATGATCCGCGTCGCTGTCGCCAACCAGAAGGGCGGGGTGGGGAAGACCACCACTGCGATCAACCTTGC
This sequence comes from uncultured Sphingomonas sp., assembly GCA_946886645.1. The sequence goes on along the minus strand of CAMPIY010000006.1, from coordinate 3,770 downwards.
GACGGCGCTTGCGGCGATCGGCTGGAAGGTGCTGCTGGTCGACCTCGATCCCCAGGGGAACGCCTCGACGGGCCTCGGCATCGGACAGGCGGCTCGGGACCGATCCAGCTATGACGTGCTGATCGGGGATGCGACGATCGTCGAGGCTTCGGTCGCGACCAAGGTTCCGCGGCTCGATTTGGTGCCGGCGACGGTCGATCTGTCGGGGGCTGAGGTGGAGATGGTCGGGATGGACGACCGGACGCACCGACTTGCCCAGGCGTTCGACGAGGTTCCACAGGGGCGATGGGACATATGTCTGCTGGATTGCCCGCCGTCGCTGGGTCTCCTGACAGTCAATGCCTTGGTTGCCTCGCGGCAGTTGCTGGTTCCGCTCCAGTGCGAATTCTTTGCGCTGGAGGGCCTCAGCCAGCTGCTCCAGACGGTCGAACGCATCCGCGTCGCCTTCAACCCCGAATTGTCGATCCTCGGTGTCGCGCTGACGATGTTCGATCGCCGCAATAATCTTTCCCAGCAGGTAGCGGAGGACGTCCGGGCGTGCCTTGGAACTGCAGTGTTCGACACCGTCGTCCCCCGCAACGTCCGGCTGTCGGAAGCGCCGAGCCACGGATTGCCGGCCTTGATCTACGATCTTAAATGCCCGGGTTCAGAAGCCTATATTCGTCTGGCTCGCGAAATCATGGCCCGGCTGCCCCGATTGACCGCGGAGGCGGCATGAAAAAGGCCACCGGGCTGGGCAGGGGTCTCAGCGCTCTGATCGACGAGGCGGTTCGACCGCCCAAAGCGGAAGGAACGGTATCCGCGGGGGGAGTGCGGGCGATCGAGATCGGGCGAATTCGCCCCAACCCATTGCAACCGCGGAAGAATTTCGACGATGATGCGCTTGCCGAGCTGACCGCTTCAATTGTCGAGCGGGGTATCCTGCAGCCGATCCTGGTGCGCGCGATTGACGAGGGTTTCGAGATCATCGCCGGAGAGCGGCGTTGGCGGGCCGCACAGAAGGCGCAGCTCCACCAGATTCCGGCCATCGTGCGGGATTTCGACGAATCGGTCACGGCCGAGATCGCGCTGATCGAGAATATCCAACGCGAAGACCTGAACGCGATCGAGGAAGCCGAGGGCTATCGGCAATTGATCGGCCGATTCGGACACGGCCAGGACGCGGTCGCCAAGATCGTCGGCAAGTCCCGCAGCCATGTCGCCAATCTCCTCCGCCTGCTTGCCTTGCCCAACAGCGTCAAGGAAATGCTGTTGCGAGGCGATATCAGCATGGGGCACGCGCGCGCCATCCTGACTTCGCCCGAGCCCGAGCAATTGGCCCAGGAAATCGCCAAAAACGGCCTTTCCGTTCGTCAGGCGGAGCAGCTTGCCAAGCAGGTGAAGCCGGGCGCAGGCCGGGACATCGCGAGAGCCGTCGAACGCAGCCAGCGACCGGTCGACGCCGATCTCGCTGCACTCGAACGCCAACTCGGCGACCTGCTCGGTCTTCGAGTCAAAGTCGCTCACGGCAAAAACGGCGGAACGGTGGTGCTCCACTACAGCTCGCTCGACCAGCTCGACCTGATCTGCCAGCGGCTCAGCGGGGAGCCGATCTAGCGGCCTCGGTTGCTGGCACGGGCAATCGTCACCAGAGTCTCGCCCAGCGCCGCTTCGTCCGGCACAGGCATCAGCATGGTCTGCCGCTCCAGCGCCGCCACGCGCGAAGCAGCCTCCGCCAGCCGCTCCGCCGACCAGGTCGAAAGCAGACGCTGAATTAAAGGTTTATCTTTCCAGAACAAGGCTTTGCCCATTGACGCCATGACGCCGTCAACCCGTTCGCCGCGTTCGATCCGGGCGCGAAGCGGAGCTAGCATCAGCAGTCGGCGCTGCAGCGCTCGCAGGATTGGGACTGCTTCCGATCCGCCGTGCGGAAGGCGGGATAGCTCATCGAGCAATTCATCCATGCGGCCTGCCAGTGCCAGATCGCCAAGGCGCATCAGGTCGCCTTCCGCCGAGTCCGCGCCAAGCAGGTCCATCGTCGCATGATCCAAGTCGCGGGGGCTACTGGCATCCGCACGCATGAAAAGCGCGAACTTCGCGAGCTCCTGGGCGGCGATCGCCTGATTATTGTTGGCGGACGAAGCCAGCCGCTGCGCTACGTCGGGCGTAACCCTTAACCCCGCATCGCGCGCGAGGTCCGAGACGACACGCTCCATGTCGCGGCCTTCCGGAACGTAAGAGCAGTGGGACAGCGCGGCGGGATGCGCCTCGGCCAGCTTCAGGATCGTCGACGTTTTGCGCAAGCTTCCCGCCAGGGCGATGACCGCGCTCTCGCTGGCGGGGGCCTCCAGTAAGGCCTCGACGCCGTCCGCAATTTCGTCGCCGGCGGGTTCGATCCAGATGGCCCGCTTGCCGCCAAACAGGGCCAGCGCTCCAGCCTCGTCTGCAAGCGTCGCGGGATCGGCCTTTACGGACTGCCCCAGCACGATGAACTTCTCGGCATTGCCAAGCCCACGCAGCAACTGCACGGCCAGCGCCCGCGACCCGGCTTCGTCCGGCCCATGGAACAGATAGAAGCGGACGGCCGGATCGGGCCGCTCCAGCGCTTTGGCAAGGCCGGCCTTGGCGGCCTTCATTGGCCTTGGGCGCGGTTGCGGATGAACAGGGCGAGCCGCGACGCCATTTGATCGGCGATGACCAGCGCCAGCCGCTCCTGTGCTGTCTGCTCTGCTGCTATCGTCGCATATTCGCTGCTAACGACGTCGATTCCGGCGTCCGATCCGGCGGTCGCATCGAGAACGACCTGGCCGGTCGCCAGTTCGACGAGGCGGTAACGGGCGCGGAGCGTCCGCCGCTCGCGGGTGACCGAGCTATCACCGCGGATGCCGAAGCCGGAGAGATCGTCGTCAAGCTCCACCTCGAGCCGATAGGCCGGGCTGGATGACTCTCCGCCAAGGCGGTCGACCAACGCATTGCGGACCAGCCAGCCGGCGCGCTCCGGGATCGGCGCTACCTGGATCGACGATACTCCTGTCGCGACAGTTCCCGACGCACCACCGGCATACATCGGCTGAAGACCGCACCCGCCCAGGGCAAGCAGAGCGGCAAGGGCAAGAGCGCGCATCATGCGACGATATTGACCAGACGATCGGGAACCACAATCACCTTGCGGGGCGAGCCGTCGCCCAGCTGCGCCCGGACCTTGGGCAAGGCCAGCGCTCGCGCCTCGGCTTCTTCCTTCGGGAGGCCGCGTGGGGCGGTCATGGTTTCGCGAAGCTTGCCGTTGACCTGGACCGCGATCGTAACTTCGTCGTCGACCAGCAGGGCAGGATCGAATGCCGGCCAGGTTGAGTCGGCAATCATCGTGCTTTCTCCACGAGCAGCCCAGGCTTCTTCCGCAAGATGCGGTGCACCGGGCGCAACGAGCAGGAGCAGCGTTCGAATCGCCTCGTCACGGGTCGCCGACGGCTTGGCCTTCTCGATCGCACTGGTCAGCTCATAGAGCGCGGCGACGGACTTGTTGAACTGAAGTCCTTCAATCGCCTCACCGACAGCCGCAATGGTGCGATGAAGCTTGCGCAGCAGTGCGGGATCTTCGCCGGCATTGGTCCCGGGACGCATCGCCAGCCGCCAGACCCGTTGGACGAAACGTGCGGCGCCTTCGATCCCACTCTCCGACCATTCGAGGTCGCGTTCGGGCGGCGAATCGGACAGCATGAACCAGCGAACCGCGTCCGCGCCGTAGCGGTCGAGGATCGGCTCCGGGTCGACAGTGTTCTTCTTGGACTTGG
>CAMPIY010000005.1 GCA_946886645.1 uncultured Sphingomonas sp. | reverse complement strand
TGTTGGGCTCGTCGGCCAGCAGCATGACGATCCGGTCGATGCCCGGCGCCGACCCGCCGTGCGGCGGCGCGCCATATTTGAAGGCGCCGATCATGCCCGGGAAGCTCGTATCGACTTCCTCGCGCGTGTATCCGGCGATTTCGAACGCCTTGTACATGATGTCCGGGCGATGGTTGCGGATCGCGCCCGAGCTCAGTTCCACCCCGTTGCAGACAATGTCGTACTGCCACGCGAGAATGTCGAGCGGATCCTTCGTCTCCAGCGCTTCCATCCCGCCCTGCGGCATCGAGAAGGGGTTGTGGGAGAAGTCGATCTTCTTTTGCTCGTCGTTATATTCGAACATCGGAAAGTCGACGATCCAGCAGAATTTGAAGCTGCCCTCGTCGATCAGATTCAGCTGCTCCGCAACGCGGCTACGAGCGAGGCCGGCGAGCTTGGCCGCTTCCTCTTCCTTCCCCGCAGCGAAGAAAATGCCGTCGTCCGGGCCAAGGCCCATCGCCTCGGCGATCTTGTCCATGCCTTCGACGCCATGGTTCTTGGCGATCGGCCCGCCCCACTCGCCGCCCTTGCGGGTTGCATAGCCCAGGCCCGCGAAGCCTTCGCTCCGCGCCCAGTCGTTCATCTCGTCGAAGAACTTACGGCTCTTTTCCGCCGTTCCCGGCGCAGGAACGGCGCGGACGACCATGCCCTTCTCGACCAATCCCGCGAACAGACCGAAGCCCGAACCCCTGAAATGCTCGCCGACGTCATGGACTAGCAGCGGATTGCGCAGGTCGGGCTTGTCGCTGCCGTACTTCAGCATCGCCTCACGGTAGGGGATGCGCGGATATGCGCCGGCCGGGGTGACCGATTTTCCGTCGGAAAATTCCTCGAACACGCCGGACAACACCGGTTCGATCGCGTTGAACACGTCATCCTGCGTGACGTAGCTCATCTCGAAGTCGAGCTGGTAGAATTCGCCCGGGCTACGGTCGGCGCGCGCGTCCTCGTCGCGGAAACAGGGGGCGATCTGGAAATAGCGGTCGAAGCCGGCGACCATCAGCAGTTGCTTGAACATCTGCGGCGCCTGCGGGAGCGCGTAGAACTTTCCAGGGTGAACCCGGCTCGGAACCAGATAGTCGCGCGCGCCTTCGGGCGAGGAGGCGGTCAGGATCGGCGTCTGAAACTCGGTGAAGCCCTGATCGATCATCCGTCGCCGGATCGAGCTGATCACCTTCGAGCGCAGCATGATGTTGGCGTGCAGCCGGTCGCGGCGCAGATCGAGGTAGCGATATTTAAGGCGGATATCCTCGGGATAGTCCTGCTCCCCGGCCACCGGCATCGGCAGTTCCGCCGCCGAGGACTGAACCTCGACCTCGCGGGCCTGTACCTCAATCTCGCCCGTCGCCAATTTCGGGTTCACCGCCCCGCCCTCACGCGCGACGACCTGGCCAGTAATCGTGACGACCGATTCGGGGCGGAGGCTGTCGAGTATCTTAAGCGGCTCGCTCCCCGCGGCAGCGACGACTTGCGTCAGTCCGTAATGATCACGCAGATCGACGAACAGCACCCCGCCATGATCGCGCTTGCGATGGATCCAGCCCGACAGGCGAACCGTCGATCCGACGTCTGAAGCGCGAAGGTCTGCGCAGGTGTGGGTACGGTAGGCGTGCATGAGAAAAAGCTCGTGGAAGAATGAGTGATGAAGAGCGGAAAAATGCGCGGCGCCGCTTCACCTTCCGCCATTCACTTTGTCAAGGCGCGCTTCGGTCGCTATGGGCCGCCAATCCATGAAAATTCATCCCCTGATCAGCTCCACCGACGATCTCGCCGCACTCGTGACTCGAATGAAAGGGCACGACTTTGTCGCGGTCGATACCGAGTTCATGCGCGAGAACACCTATTGGCCGGACCTTTGCCTGCTCCAGATCGCGAGCCCGGACGAAGCAGCCGCGATCGATCCCAAGGCCGACGGCCTCGACATGGAGCCGTTGCTGGACCTGATGGTCAATAATGACGAGGTGCTGAAGGTCTTCCACGCCGGCGGCCAGGACCTGGAGATTATTCACAATCTGACCGGCGATGTGCCCAGTCCCCTGTTCGACACACAGATCGCGGCAATGGCGCTCGGATATGGCGAGCAGATCGGCTATTCGAACCTCGTCGAAAGCGTGCTGGGCCATAACCTCGACAAGGGCGCGCGCTTCACCGACTGGTCGCGCCGGCCACTGGATAAAAGGCAGATCGACTATGCGATCGCCGACGTCACCCACCTTGCCACCATCTTCCCGAAGCTGGTGAACAAACTGGTAAAGACCGGGCGCGGCGCCTGGCTAGACGAGGAGATGGACCGGCTGGCCGACCCGTCGAGCTTTGCCTTTGCGCCGGAAGACGCCTGGAAGCGCCTGAAGCTTCCGAGCCGCAACCCGGCGGTTCTTGGCCGCCTCAAGGCGCTGGCGGGCTGGCGCGAGACGGAGGCGCGGTCGAAGAATCTGCCGCGCGGTCGCATCGTCAAGGACGATACGCTGAACGAGTTGGCAGCCCATCCGCCAAAGACGCAGGACGATCTCGGCAAGGTCCGTGGCCTGTCTTCGGGCTGGCGGAACAACGACATCGGCGCCCGGCTGATGGCGGCTCTGGCGAAGGCCGAGCCGCTCGACACCGACGAACTACCAGCCCGCGAGCCTAGGCGACCGGGCCTGACCAAGGACGCCGCGCTGGTCAGCGACCTTCTCAAGCTTCTCCTGAAGATTCGGTCGAAGGAAGCGGGCGTGGCCGCCAAACTCATCGCCCGATCGGACGAGCTCGAGGCGCTGGCGGCGGGCGTCCGTAGCGACCTGAACATCCTCTCGGGCTGGCGGTTTGATGAGTTCGGGCGCGACGCTCTCGACCTGGTCGAGGGCCGGCTCGCCTTCGCTACGGAGAATGGCAAGCTCAAGATGAGCAAGGTCGACGCCTAGTTCAGGAACCGGTCACGCGCCCAAGCGCTTGCTGCTCCCATAAGGAGAACCATGATGCGCATCGCTCTTGCCGCCCTGTCTGCAATTCCCTTGGCAGCGTGCATGGTCACGCCTTCCGGCCAGCCCGGCACCGGAGAACCCGTGGGAAGCTGCAGCAACGAGGGCATGGATCAGTTCAATGGCCAACCGGCCAGCCAGGATCTTGGCGGACAGATGCTCCGTCAGTCCGGCGCGCGTAGCATTCGCTGGGTTCCGAAGGGATCGGTCATCACCATGGAATTCAGCGCCGACCGGCTGACGGTGCTGCTGGACGGCTCGAATCGCGTCGAATCCGCCCGCTGCGGCTAGGTAAAACGCACGTCGCCGTTGCGGCCAAGAGCTTTCGCCAAACCGGTCAGTCGCCGCGCAACCGCGTCCGAATATAAATCCCTATATTTCGCTGGAACACTCAGCACGACGCTTGCAGGACCAAGGTCAATGCTGGTCTTGCGGATCAACGTCTCCGTTCCGCCGCTGAGTCTCTGGGCAAGGCGCAGCGCCTTGCCCCAGGCGATGACACGTTCCTCCTCGCCCGGCCTTAGCAACGCGCCCAACTTCGCGCTGAATCCACCATCGCCGCCAAACGCACTGCACAATGCCCTACCCAGAACGGCCCGCCCATGTGCGTCGATACCTACCCAATTGCCGTGGATCGCCATGTCGACCGCTCGCTCGGCGCGATAATCGGGATGCGCGTTCCATGCGATGTCGCCCAGCAGGCAGGCCGCAAGCCTTAGCCTTTGCAAGTCGGCATTCTCATCGGGAAACAGAGGGTTCATCCACTGATCGAGCGCTGCACCATGGTCTCCGAAACGGCCGAGACGCTCCCCCACTTCGAGGGCCGCGGCCAGCAACGGATCCTCATCGCGCGTCGCCTCGTCCAGGTCGCGATAGAGAATGCCCTCGCGGAGACCGAACGCAGACGCGACCACCCGTTTTGGCCGCAACACCTCAATGAGCGCCTCCAGCACTGACACCGATGCCGGCAACGTTGGAATTCGAGAAGAACTGATGTTGGTGAGTGCCTTCAGCTCGGCGATATCCAGCGAGTCCAGAATCGCACGCAAATCGGGCAGTCGTTCCTTCGCAATCCGGTGATGATGGATAATCGGCAGCGGATGACCCAACGTCTTCATGTCCAGCAAGGCCAGGGCGCGGAAAGAGCCGCCGACGAGATAGAGGGTGTGTCCCTTGGCGGCCCCCTTGAGTCGGCTGTCTTTCAGGCTGGCGCCAATGAGACTCGCGAGGCCTGCAGCATCAGGCTCCGAGCCGATCCGAAGCACACCCAAGGGCAGCGAGACGCCCTCCCCTGCCCCACCGCGCGCAACTCCGATCAGTTCCAGGCTGCCGCCACCAAGGTCGGCGACGACGCCGTTGGCGCGAGGGATTGCCGAGATAACCCCCAAACCAGAAAGCTCGGCTTCCTCTTCCCCCGGGAGGAGCCGCGTCTTCAATCCAAGCGCGGTAATCCTTTTCAGGAACTGCGGCCCGTTGGTTGCGTCCCTGACAGCCGCGGTCGCCACCGCGTGAAGCTTTTTCAGCCCCATTTCGGTAGCAATGCGCCGGAAGCGGCCAAGCGCTTCCAGTGTGCGATCCATTGCGACCTCGTCCAACGCACCATTTTCAGACAAGCCGCGTCCGAGTGCCGCCATTACCTTTTCGTTGAACAGGACCGACGGGACACGCGCCGCGCCGCCATAAGCGACGAAGCGAACGCTGTTCGATCCGATGTCGATAATCCCCACCGGACCGAAGCGTTTGACCGCCATTGCCTCAGCCCCGCTGCGTCAAGCGAAGCTTGGGCACGGCCTTGCCCGCCAGCGCTTGCCCGCGCCCGGAAAGCGACGGATTGGTCATGAAATAGCGGTGCAGATTGAAGTGCCGCTTGCCGGGCTTCAGCCGCGCATAGCCGCCGTCGGCGTTCAACACCCAGCTCTGCTCATTGTCGATCAGGTTTGCGATCATCACCTGGTCGAGAACCTGGGCATGGACGGTCGGGTTCTCGATCGGCAGCATATATTCCACCCGCCGGTCGAAGTTGCGCGGCATCCAGTCGGCAGAGCTGATATAGACCTTGGCCTTGCGGTGCGGCAGCCGCTCGCCGTTGGCGAAAACGAAGATGCGGCTATGCTCCAGGAAGCGCCCGACGATCGATTTCACCCGGATATTCGCTGACATGCCGGGCACGCCGGGCCTCAGGCAGCAGACACCGCGCACCACCAGCTCGATCGACACGCCCGCCTCGCTCGCCTCGTAGAGCTTGTCAATGACCGCCCGGTCGACCAGGCTGTTCATCTTGGCCCACACCGCCGACGGCTTACCCTCCTTCGCGTTCGCGATCTCCGTGTCGATCAGAGCGAGGATTTTCTCCCGGAGCCCACGCGGGCTCAGCGTGAGCAGTTCCAGTCCCTTCGGCTGGACATAGCCGGTCGTCAGGTTGAACAGCTTGGCCGCATCCCGCGCCGCCCGGCGCGAGGCGGTAAAATAGCTGAGATCCGTATAAATCCGCGCGGTCGTCGGATGATAATTGCCGGTGCCGAAGTGGCAGTAGGTCCGCATCACCGGCCCTTCGCGGCGGATGACCATAGATACCTTCGCGTGGGTCTTCCATTCGACGAAGCCGTAAATGACCTGAACCCCCGCCCGTTCGAGCCGGCTGGCCCAGAGCAGGTTCTGCTCCTCATCGAACCGGGCCTTCAGTTCGACCACGGCAGTGACCGACTTCCCGGCCTCCGCCGCGGCGACCAATGCATCGATAATCGCCGACTGTTTGCCCGCGCGGTAAAGCGTCTGCTTGATCGCGACGACATCCGGGTCCTCGGCTGCCTGGCGCAGGAAAGCGACCACCACCTCGAAGCTCTCATACGGGTGGTGGACGATGAAATCCTTCGCCCGGATCGCGGCGAAACAGTCGCCGTCATATTCCACGATCCGCTCCGGGAATCGCGGGCTGTAGGGCGGGAATTTGAGGTCGGGCCGCTCGACTTCGACCAATTGGCCAAGATCGGCGATGCCAATGAAGCCGGCGCTTTCCACGACAAGCGCGGAGTCGGACCCGACACCCTCGCGGACCAGGGCTTCCAGGTCCGCCGGCGTATCGGCCGCGAACTCGATGCGGATGACCCGCCCGCGCCGGCGCCGCTTGATCGCGGTTCGGAAGTAGCGGACGAGGTCTTCGGCATCCTCCTCAACCTCGATATCGCTGTCGCGGAGCAGCCGGAACGCGCCGGCGCCGGCCTTCTCGAAGCCCGGGAAAATCAACTCGAAATGGGCACGGACGGCATTCTCGATTGAGATGAAGCGCAACCCCTTGCCGGGCAGCTTGATGAAGCGCGGCAGGGTGGAGGGGATCATCAGAAGCTCGACAACGCTTTCCGCCTTCTTGCCCCTGCGAAGGTCGAACACCAGGCTGAAGCCGCCATTGGGAATGAAGGGGAACGGGTGAGAGGGGTCGATCGCCTGCGGGGTAAGCACCGGCAATATCTGCTCGCGAAAATGGTCGGCCAGCCATTCGCGTTCAGGAGGCGTCAGACCTTCTTCAAGCACGACCTCGAGCCCTGCCTCGCCCAGCGCCTCGCGGAGCACCAGCCATTCGGCCTGCTGCGCGATCACAAGAGCGTCCGCCTCTTCGGCGATGGCGTCGAGCTGCTGCGTCGCGGTCATCCCGTCGGCGCTGAGGTCGTCCACGCCCTGCAGCTGGTGGCCCTTGAGTCCCGCCACGCGGACCATGAAGAATTCGTCGAGGTTGGAGCCGGAAATGGACAGGAAGCGCAGCCGCTCCAGCAACGGGTGTGCCGGGTTGGTCGCCTCCTCCAGCACCCGCCGGTTGAACGCCAGCCAGCTCAGCTCGCGGTTGAACAAGCGCGCCGGCGCCTCGACGATCTCGGACGGCGCATTCATGCCGCACCGCGGGAATCGATGATCCCGCCCTCACCCAGCGCGCGGCGAATGGTCGGCAGGGTCAGCCGCGCCCGCTCGGCGATGGCGAAGCGATCGATTGCCTCTACCACTCGTTCCGCCATCCAGTAGCTGCGCTCGACCCGCTCGGAGATGAACCTGAGCGCCTCTTCGGGAATATGCAGCCCGCGATCCTCGAACAGCAGGCGGATGACTCCGCGGAACAGCTCGTCGTCGGGCTGCTGGATGCGGGCGATCGGCGTGATCGCCAGGCGGGTTCTCAGATCCGGCAATGCCACCTCCCAAACCGGGGGTACATCGTCGACAATCATGACAATTGGGCGACCGTCGTCCTGGGCCGCGTTCCAGGCGTGGAACAGCTCCGCCTCGCTGTGACGTTCCGCCCGGTCGAACAGCCGGCCGTGAACCCGCTCGACGAAGGCGCGGGCGAGCAGCGTCCGTCCCGAACGCGGCGGCCCGGTCAGGATCGACGCCTTGACCGGCCACAGGCTCCATCCGCGAAAATGCTCGAACGCCTCACGATTGGCTTCGCCGAGGATGAAGCGGCTATCGTCCTGGACCTGGGGCCAATCGAGCGGGAGCGCGATCTGGTCCGAAGGCGTTTTCACGGGGACGGGCTCTGCTGCGGCGCCGGAGCGGGCGTAGGCGCCTTGGGCGCGGAGTTAAGCCTTACCGTTGTGCCCTCGACGCTGGCGGGCAATCCTCGGGCAACGAGCTGGTCGCGAAGCGCCGCCGGGCCACGGCCGTAGCCGACGGTTACCGTATTGCCGCTACCCGAGATGCTGACACCTGGAATCGACCGGATCACGGCCAGGCCATATTCGGTCCACGCCGCGTTGGGCGCGCTGATGATCACCGTCATGACGGTTGGAACGGTCGGCGCTTCCTCTTCTTCCTCCACCGGCGGCGGCGGCTGGATGATGAGGTCGGGATCTCCCCGCACGATTCCGGCGGCAAGCGCCCGGGCGAAAAGATCGTCCATCCGCTGGACGCCTTCGTTCATCATCCTCGGCAGGTCCGCGCTGTCCTTAGCCGTCAGTTCGAAGCTGCCCAACGTCCGGCCGTCCGGGCCGAATTTGCCGATGAACCGCCCCTTGGTCGGACCGCCGGGGTAAAGCCGGTCGAGCTGGACTTCCGCTACCAGCACGTTCGCCGCCCCATACAGATCGAGAATATTACGCCACCAGCCGCGTCCCGGGCGCCTTGCCTGGGCGGCGTTGACCAGCAGCGGATCGACGCCCAGCCCGCTCACCCGGACATAATCGATCGGGCTCTGCGACGTGCGGAATTGGGCCCAGGCGCGCTGCCAGGGGTTGCGAAGCTCGACGCTGGTCGCCGAGCCGCCCGAAATTGTCACCGGAATCAGCAGCATTGGCGCCGACCGGCGCGCCTGGCCGGGAACGCCAAGCAATTCCCCTGCCCGCGCACGATCGAACAAAACGCCGAGCGTCGCGATATAGCGGTTGGGGCCAATCTGCTCCTGCTCGACCACGATCGAGCTGACGAGCCCGTCCAGCGTCGAGTCCGACAGGTTGGGCGCCTCGCTTACCGGCCGGTTGTTGGTCTTTGCCCAAAGCGCCCTGAACCCTTCGCGCTGGGCGATGCGCCAACCCGCATAACGCGCCGAATTGGCATCCTTGCCGCCGACGTCGACCTTGATGCCGCCGATTTCCAGGGTGCCGCTACTGTCGATCGGGAGAATGCCACGCTCGCCGCTTTCCATCTGCGCCACCAGCGTCCCGCCGAGTCCGGCGAGGGCGAGCAGGGCGGCGGAAAGGAGGACAGCGGGACGGGAAAAATGCATCAGCGCGCTTTTGGCGACAATGGCGTGGAATTCCAAGCGCGATATGGCTAGGCGGCATCGGCATGACGCAAAAGCCGCTCACTTACGCCGATGCCGGCGTGTCGATCGCCGCCGGCAACGCTTTGGTCAAGGCCATCGCGCCGCTGGCCAAATCGACCGCACGGCCCGGCGCCAATGCCGAACTCGGCGGGTTCGGCGGCTTTTTCGACCTGAAAGCCGCCGGATACGAAGACCCGCTGCTGGTTGCCGCGAACGATGGTGTCGGGACGAAGCTCAAGCTTGCTATCGAGACTGGTCGCCACGGTGGGGTGGGCATCGACCTCGTCGCGATGTGCGCCAACGACCTCATCGTCCAGGGCGCCGAGCCGCTCTTCTTCCTCGACTATTACGCCACCGGGAAGCTGGAAAACGAGGTCGCGGCCGCTGTCGTCGCCTCGATCGCCGAGGGGTGCCGCCAAGCTGGCTGCGCCCTTATCGGCGGGGAGACCGCCGAAATGCCCGGCATGTATTCGGCAGGCGATTATGATCTTGCCGGCTTCTGCGTTGGCGCCGTCGACCGGACGAAGGCGCTGACGGGAAGCCGTGTCGCGCCGGGGGACGTCATTCTCGGCCTCGGCAGTTCGGGTGTCCACTCCAACGGTTTCTCGCTGGTTCGCAAGCTCATCGAGCGCAACGGCTGGAAGCTCGACCGCCCCGCACTGTTCGATCAGGATGCGATCCTCGCCGATACTCTGCTGGAACCGACCCGCATCTATGTAAGAAGCCTCCTTCCGATCGTCCGCGAGGGAAAGATCGGCGCACTCGCCCACATCACGGGCGGCGGGCTTTTGGAAAACATCCCGCGCGTCCTTCCTGCCGGCGCCCATGCCATCGTCGATGCGAACAGTTGGCCGCTTCCCCGATTGTTTGCCTTCCTCCAGGCTGGCGGCGCGATCGAGCCGGCGGAACTGGCGCGGACCTTCAATTGCGGCATTGGAATGGTTGCCATCGTCAGTGAGCCCGATGTCGCCGAGGTAACCGAGCGACTGGAAGCGGCGGGCGAAACCGTCTTCCGCATCGGCCATGTCAAGGCTGGCGAGACCGGATGCACCGTGACGGGCGGGGCGGGCACGTGGAGCTCCCGCGAAGACTGGTCCGCCACCCATCATGGCTGAGCGCAGCCGTGTCGCTGTCCTGATTTCGGGCCGCGGCTCGAATATGGCGGCGCTGATCTACGCGAGTCGGGCGGACGACTGCACTTATGAAGTGGTGCTGGTCACCGGCGACAAGCCCGATGCGCCGGGGTTGGCGCTAGCCGCTGCCGAACGTGTTGGCGTCGCTCCGCTCGATGCCAAAGCTCTCGGACCGGCCTACTGGGAAAAGCTGCAGCAGGCACTTGATAGCTCGGAGATCGACCTGATTGCCCTTGCGGGCTTCATGCGGATCATTCCGGACGAATTCCTCGGCCGCTGGGAAGGCCGGATGGTCAACATCCACCCCTCCCTCCTTCCGAAGCACAAGGGACTGAAGACCCACGACGCCTGCCTTGCCGCGAAGGAAAAGGTGACCGGAGCCACCGTCCATCTCGTAACGCCCGATCTCGATAGCGGTGAAATCCTCGGACAGGTCGCGGTTGCGATCCTCGACGGAGACACGCCCGAAACCCTCGCCGAGCGCGTCCTGATTGCAGAGCATCAGCTCTATCCGCGCGTCGTGAGCCAATATCTCGGCCGAACCCGGGACTTCGACTGGATCACGGAGCGCGTCGGCGAACGCGCGCTGGCGCTAGCCGAAACCCGCTTCCAGACCAGCCACGGATCGCCCGGCTGGAAGGTCGGGAGCCAGAGCAGCGGCAAATTCTTCGCGATCATGTGGAACCGCCACCATGGCGAGGAATCGGTTGGAGTGCTCGTCAAATGCAGCGGCCAGGATGAAATGGCCCAGTTGATCGAGGCCGAGCCCGAACTCTATTTCCGGCCCGCTTACTACGGTCCCTCGGACTGGATCGGCATCAAGCTCGACGGTCCCCGCGTCGATTGGGACCATGTGTCGAGCTGGCTTCAGAGGAGCTGGCTGGCCATGGCTCCGCCGCGCCTGACAAAGTTGATGCGCGCTGCCGAAGCGTTTTAGCGTGGCTCGATGACCGATTCTCCAGAAAGCAGAGCAGCGACCCGGCGCCGTTGGATTACCCTCGGCGAAATCATCGCGCTGGCGGCGCTTGCCATCTCTGCCCTTGGTCTGTGGAACAGCTGGAAGAAGGACGATTCCGGGCAACCAGCCCCTCAGGCCGAGACCAAGGCCGCCATTCCGATTGCCTTTCGCGGGAGTATCGAAAGCGATGGGAAGGTCATGACCATCACGCCGGTCGAGGCCGGCCATTCGCTGGAATCGCTAACCCTGACGGTGCCAGGCAAGCCGCCCGTGTCCATCGGCAGCGATGGCCGATTGGCGGCCGCCGAGGTCGAACGGCTGGTCGATGCGCCCGGCAAGGACAGCAAGACCGGCTCAATCAGCGTCCGCTTCGACGCGCGCTACATCGAGGCCGGCACATTGAAGCGTGGTGGCGGACGCTACCGCATTTCCTATCGGTGGGACGAAGGCGGACTGTTCGGCGGCGACAAGCTTCGCCTCACTGGTCTCAGCCATGGGTAACCCGATTTCGCTGGGGCAAGCATTGCGTTAGAGTCGGTTCCGAAACGACGGGAGCAAAGCCGATGATCGCTCTACTTCTTCTCGCCGAAGTTGCGACGCTGCCAATGCCGGCCTTCCTCTCCGGCTGCTGGGAGCAGCGGCGTGACGATGGTCGCTGGACGGAGGAATGCTGGACCGACACCCGCGGCGGCCTGATGATCGGCTCCGGGCGCGACGGCAAGGGCGACGCGGTAGGTCATTGGGAATGGATGAGGATCGAGCTCGGGACGGACGGATCGGTGACCTTCTACGGCTCCCCGAAGGGCGCACCGGCGGTGGGGTTCAAGGCGACCGAAGGCGACGCCAAGTCGGTAACGTTCGTCAATTCGGCGCACGATTACCCGCAGCGCGTCCGCTACGTCGTGACCGATTCCGGTCTGGATGCGGAAATTTCGCTTGCCGACGGAAGCAAGCCCAACCGCTGGAGCTACCGTCGGACGGCAGGCTCCAGCGGCCAATAATCAGCCGACGATTTCTTCCGGCTTGAAAAAGTAGGCGATTTCGATCGCGGCATTTTCATCGCTGTCCGAACCATGGACCGAGTTGGCTTCGATTGATTCGGCGTAGCTCTTGCGGATCGTGCCCTCGGCGGCGTCGGCGGGGTTGGTCGCGCCCATCGTGTCGCGGTTCAGCTTGACCGCATCCTCGCCCTCGAGGACCTGCACCACGACCGGGCCCGAGGTCATGAAGGAGCAAAGGTCGTTGTAGAAGGGCCGCTCCTTGTGGACCGCGTAGAAGCCTTCGGCCTGATCGCGGGTCATGTGGATGCGCTTGGAGGCGACGACGCGAAGCCCGGCCTCCTCCAGCATCTTGGTGACCGCGCCGGTCAGGTTGCGGCGGGTGGCGTCGGGCTTGATGATCGAAAAGGTGCGGGTAACCGCCATTGGGAAACTCCAGAGATTGGGAGGTTTGGGATTGGGCGCGCCCCTAGCGGCTCACGCCTTCTTCGTCCAGCGCCCGTCTTCGAGCGCCCAGTAATTGCGGTCGACGCCCTCGCGGCCTGCCAGCAGCTTCCACGCCAGCCGCGCGCCCTCGAGCGTCGCCGCATCGAACAGATAAAAGGCGCGGTCATAGCCCAGCGCGGCGTCACGCCATTCGCCGTCGGCAATTAGCATGTTTCTTGCCAAGTTCGGAGCGTCGGTGCCCGTCGACAGGAGGATCGGCTGCGATTGGTCCTCGCTCCCTCCCGCCAGGCCGTGTGGGATGAAGCTCGCCGCTCCTTGATCCCACAATTGCCGGTCGAGGCGCGCGAGCTGATTTTCATCGGCCGCGACGATGAGCAGGCGTTGCCCTTCGTCGATCAGCCTGCTGGCAATGCTGGCAATGACCCCGTCCGATTGCGCGCCGCCCAACTGGTAAAAGTCGACCCTCAACTATTGTGCTCCCGCGAAAGCGGGAGCCCAGTCCGGCAAAGCCGTTCGGGCGCTACGCGCGTCTGGGTCCCCGCCTTCGCGGGGACACGAGTCAGGCGCCTTCGACGACATCCGCGATATATTGGTCGAGGAGCCGCACTCCATAGCCGGTCGCGCCCTTGTCGTAGGTCGCGCTCGCCTTGTCCGACCATGCCATGCCGGCGATGTCGAGATGCGCCCAGGCAACGCCATCGTCGACGAAGCGCTTGAGGAATTGCGCGGCGGTGATCGATCCGGCCTCGCGCGGCCCGACATTCTTCATGTCGGCGATCGGCGAGTCGATCATGCGGTCATAGGCATCGGCCAGCGGCTGCCGCCAAAGCTTGTCGCCGCTTTCGTCGGAGGCCTTAAGAAGGTTCGCCGCTAGCTTGTCGTCGTTTGAGAAGATGCCGGCATATTCATGGCCCAGCGTGATCACCATCGCGCCGGTCAGCGTGGCAAGGTCGATCATGACCTTCGGCTTGAAGTTTTTCTGGGTCCAGGTCATCGCGTCGGACAGCACCAGTCGCCCTTCCGCGTCGGTGTTGATCACCTCGACCGTCTGGCCCGACATGGTGGTCACGACATCGCCGGGACGCTGGGCATTCCCGTCGGGCATATTCTC
Organism: uncultured Sphingomonas sp.; assembly: GCA_946886645.1. The sequence goes on along the minus strand of CAMPIY010000005.1, from coordinate 14,788 downwards.
GACCAGCCCGCACACGCCGACGACATTCGCCTTCGCCTTGCGCAGCGCAAGCGCCTTCATCGCGCCCGCCACGGCACCTGCGCCGCCCATGTCCCACTTCATCGATTCCATGCCGAGCGCGGGCTTGATCGAGATGCCGCCGGTATCGAAGGTCACGCCTTTGCCGATGAAGGCGACCGGTACGTCACCCGCCTTGCCGCCATTCCACTTCAGGACCAGAAGCCGGGGCTCGCGAACGGAGCCCTGATTGACGCCTAGCAATGCTCCCATGCCGAGCTTGGCCATCTCGTCGCGGCCCAGCACCTGCAGCTCGAGGCCGCTGTCCTTGGTCGATTCCCTCACCCGCTCGACGAAGGTTTCGGGATAGATGATGTTGGCCGGCTCGGTGACCAGCTCGCGCGTCAACGACACGCCCTCGACGACCGCCGCGTAGCGATCCTCATACCGCTTTTCAGCACCCGCTCCGCCGCCAACAATCGTGATGCTGGTGAGGGTCGGCTTCTGCTTGTCTTTCAGCCGGGTCCGGTACCGGTCGTAGCGCCAGGAACGCAGCGCAGCGCCCAGCCCGACCCGAGCGGCCGCGTCGGCGTCATAATCGAGGCCCGTCACATCAATGACCGCATGACCTTCGCCCGACGTCAGCAGCCGTGCGACTGTGCTTCCGCCCAGCTTTTCCGCCGCATCGGCCGCCTTCACGTCGGAACCGGTGCCGATGACCAGCAGGCGCCGGCCACTGTCTCCATCGAGGAAGGATTCGACGACCGATCCGCTGTCGCCGTCGAACCGGCTGCGACGAAGGGCGGCTTCGACGGGGGCGGAGGCATCGCCGAGGGCCTTCACGCCTGGCCGGTTGAGGCCGGCTGCTGGAAGCACCAGGGCATAGTCCCCGGCAGGACGGGCGTCGGCGAAACGGATTTTCATTTACTTCCCCAAAAATTGGCAAAAATCGAAGTTGGCGCTTCCCTTAGGCCGTGCGCCGCGCCAAGGCAAAGGGGCACTTGGTCCCAAGCCGGATTGCCGCCTGAGGGACGAGGTGCAATAGGCGAGAGCGTCAACCAGTTTGGGACCGGGCGGTATTTTGCGGGCAGTGCGATCGATTGGCCTGTGTTTGACGGCGCTGCCGCTGTTCCTGGCGTTGCCCTCTGCGGCGCACGCCCAGGACGCACCCGCGGCTGCGGTCGAACCCATGGTCGATTTCAGTGCCAACCAGGTCATTTACGACAGCAATGCAGACCTGGTGACCGCGGCGGGCCAGGTTCGAATGTCTCGCGAAGGCAATTTCCTGGCCGCGAACCAGGTCAGTTGGGACCGCAAGTCCGGCCGCGTCGTTGCCGAAGGCGACGTGGTCGTAGTGAACCCGGAAGGCGACAAGCTGGTCGGCGACAGGGTCGAGCTAACCGACACGCTCCGCGACGGCACGATCGATAATCTGCTGGCGATATTGGAAAGCGGCGGACGCATCGCCGCGGCGCGCGGATCGCGAGCCGGCGATCGGACGGAGCTGGTGAACGCGGTTTATTCACCCTGCCCGGTCACAACCGCCGGCGGCTGCCCCAAAAACCCAAGCTGGAAGATCACTGCCGCGCGCGTAACCCGCGATGCCGCCAGCGGGCGAATCCGTTTCAGCGGCGGCAGGCTGAACATTCTCGGTGTCGCCGTGCCGCTGCTGCCCATCTTCAGCATCGGCGACGGTTCGCAGAAGGGCGGCGTGACCGGTGCGCTGGTGCCCGACATCAGGATCGACAGCAACAACGGGCTGGAACTCAGCCTGCCCTACTACTGGCGGGTCGACCGCAACCTCGATCTTACCATTACGCCCCACATCTACACCCACTCCGCTCCTGCCATCGAGGGTCGATGGCGACATCTGACGTCGCTGGGCGCCTACCAGTTCGGTGCCTTCCTGACCTATGGCGATATCCCCGATCCCGACCAATTCGACCTCACTCCAACCGACAGGAACGGCGTGCGCGGCTATTTCGAAGGGAACGGCCGCTTCCAGCTCGATCCTTATTGGACCGTCACCGGCTCCCTCAGGGCAGCCACCGACAAGACGGTCGCCCGCCGCTACGACATTACCCGCGACGACCGGCTCCGGAATTTCATCAATGCCGAGCGGATTTCGCAGGACAGCTACATCTCGATTGCCGGGTGGGCCTTCCAGGGGCTGAGAGGCTCGGACGTGCAGGAGCGGATTCCGATCGCCCTGCCGGCACTGGATGCGCGATTCCGGTTTGACGATCCCATGCTGGGCGGCAAGGTCGAGGTGCAGGCCAATAGCCTCGCAATCCTTCGGATCGAAGGGCAGGACACGCAGCGAGCCTTCGCGAGCGCAAGGTGGGATTTGCGGCGGGTTACGAGCATGGGCCAGGAAATCACCCTGACTGCCTTTGGCCGGGCAGACGCCTATCACACCGATGAATCGGCCGAGACGGCGGTCGACATCTACCGCGGCCGGGACGGCTGGCAGTATCGCGCGATCGGCGCGCTTGCCGCCGACCTTCGCTGGCCGCTTGTCGGGCCGCTCCTCGGCGGGACGCAGCGGCTGACCCCCAGGGTCCAGCTGGTGCTGACCCCGCCAACTCCGAACCTGAAAATCCCGAACGAGGACGCGCGGGCGGTCGACCTTGAGGACAGCAATCTGTTCGCCCTCAACCGCTTCCCAGGCTACGACCGTTGGGAGGACGGCTCACGCGTTACCTACGGCGTCGAATGGGCTCTCGACCGGCCAAAGTGGGCCGTTCAGGCCGTCATCGGGCAAAGTTATCGCCTGACGCGCGATCCCAGCATCTTTCCGGACGGAACCGGCCTCACCGACCGTTTTTCGGATATTGTCGGGCGTACGCGCATCCGTTTCGGGCGATTCATCGACCTGACCCACCGCTACCGCGTGGACAAGGACAGTTTCGCAATCCGCCGGAACGAGCTGGACCTGACCGTCGGCACCAATTTAACCTATGCCCAGATCGGCTATTTGCGCCTGAACCGCGACATTGCCCCAACCGTCGAGGATTTGCGCGACAAGGAAGAACTCCGCCTGGCCGGACGCTGGCAGTTCCAACGCTATTGGTCCGTGTTCGGATCGACCGTTCTCGATCTCACGGGCAAGGACGAGGACCCCTTGAGCCTTGCCGACGGATATGAGCCGGTCAGGCACCGGCTCGGAATTACTTACGAAGATGATTGCCTTGAACTTGGCGTGGCGTGGAAGCGCGACTATGAGCGCATCGGGGAGTTCAAAAAGGGCAGCACTTTTTCGATCAATTTCGCCCTGAAAGGGATCGGCCGCTAAGCTGGCGTTCAGCACGGCGGCGTAAAGAGCAACTCTCTATAGCATTGGCGGCAAAGGGATTTTCGCGGTGGGTTTGAGGAAGAATGGCTTTTCGGCGCAGCTGGTGCGCTATGTTCCTGTTGCACTCGGCGTTGCCATCGCGACGGCCAGCGCCGCGCAGGAGAGCGCTCCTGACGTCAACTCCACTGCGACGCTCAAACTGCCTGAAAATCCTCAGCTGTTCGGGACCAGCCTCCCCTCCGTCGTAAAGGCGACCGCGATCGTCAACGGAGAGGTGATCACCCAGACCGACATCGATCAGCGCGTTGCCCTTCTGGCGATTGCCAACGGGGGCAGCATTCCCGCCGATGAAATCGACCGGCTCCGCCAGCAGGTCCTAAGCAACCTGATCGACGAGACTCTCCAGATTCAGGCCGCCAAGTCCGAGGAAATCGAGATCACCGAAGCCGACATCGACAAGACTGTTGCCCGCGTGGCCGGCAATGTGAAGCAGACGCCGGAACAGATGGCGGCCTATCTGAAGTCCCGCGGCTCCTCGATCCGCTCGATCCGCCGCCAGATCATGGGCGAACTCGCCTGGCGCCGGCTGCAATCGAAAAAGATCGAAAGCGGAATCAGCGTCGGCGACGAAGAGGTGAAGGCGGTCATCGACAAGCTGAATGCCTCCAAGGGCACCGAGGAATTTCGTGTCGGCGAGATCTTCATCTCCGCCAACAGCGCCAATGAAGAGCAGGCCGCAGCCAACGCGCAGAAGGTGTTTGCCGCGCTTCAGCAGGGCGGCTCCTTCGTCGGTTATGCCCGCCAATTCTCCGAAGCATCGACGGCTGCGGTCGGAGGCGATCTGGGCTGGGTCCGTCCCGAACAGCTCCCGGACCAGCTGGCTGCCGCCGTTCGCCAGATGCGCCCCGGCCAGATTTCCGCGCCTATCAAGCTCCCCGGCGGCTACTCGATCATCGCGGTCCAGGACGTGCGCAAGATCCTTACCGCCGATCCGCGCAGTGCGGTTCTTACCCTGAAGCAGGTGTCGGTTAGCTTCCCGAAAGGTACGACACGGGCGCAGGCCGAGCCAATCGTCGGAAGGTTCACCGAAGCGACGCAGAACATTGGCGGGTGCGGCGGCGCCGACAAGCTCGCCGCCGACTTCCATGGCGAGGTCGTCGAATCGGATCAGGTCAAGATGCGCGACCTCCCCCCGGCCCTGCAGGACATGATGCTGCAGATGCAGGTCGGTCAGGCGACGCGCCCCTTCGGCTCGATCGACGAAGGCGTTCGCGTCCTCGTCCTGTGCGGCCGCGACGAAGTCGACCCCACGGCGCCCAGCTTCGACCAGGTATATGCGCAACTCAACGAGGAGCGGGTAAACCTGCGCTCCCGCCGCTACCTGCGCGACCTTCGCCGTGACGCCGTGATCGACTTCCGCTAGGGCGGGAGCCGCAATGGCGACATCGATCCGGCCACTAGCGGTATCGCTCGGCGACCCGGCCGGGATCGGACCCGAAGTCGTCGGCAAATGCTGGGACAACCGCGATCGCTTCGGCTTGCCGCCGTTCGTTGCGATCGGGGATCCACGCAGCCTGGAAGCCGTGTGGGACGGCCCCATTGCCACGATCGGCGATCCATCGGAGGCCGACAGCGCTTTCGATGTCGGGCTGCCGATCCTGCCGATCGCGTCAAGCTCGGCCGACCTTCCCGGCCATCCCAGCGTCGCCGGAGCCCATTGTTCGCTCGACGCGCTGGAATTGGCCGTCGGGCTCGCGCGCTCCGGCTCCGCCATGGCCGTGGTCACTGGGCCGGTTTCCAAGCAGCAGCTTTACGCCATCGGTTTCGCCCATCCTGGCCAGACTGAGTTTGTTGCCGAGCGATGCGGCATTTCCCCCGGGAATGTCGCCATGATGCTCGCCGGACCAAGCCTGCGTACGGTGCCGGTGACCACCCATGTTCCTTTGTCGCGCGTGTCGGACCTGCTTTCGCCCGGCCTGATCGAGACCCGTGGGCGCGCGGCGCTGCGCGGTTTGCAACGGAATTTCGGAATCCCCGACCCCCGGCTGGCCGTTGCCGGACTCAACCCGCACGCCGGTGAGGGGGGAGCGCTTGGCCGCGAAGAGATCAACCTGATCATCCCCGCCATCGAAGCCCTTCGCGCAGAAGGATGGCGCGTGACCGGCCCCCATCCGGCGGACACGATGTTCCACACGGCAGCGCGCGGCCGATATGATGCGGCGCTTTGCATGTATCATGACCAGGCGCTGATCCCGCTGAAAGCCCTGCATTTCGACGAAGGCGTCAACATCACGCTGGGCCTGCCGATCGTCCGCACCTCCCCGGACCATGGCACGGCGTTCGACATCGCCGGGCAGGACCGGGCCGATCCAAGAGCGATGGCGGCTGCTATCCTGCTGGCTGCGGAATGCGCCGTTCACCGCGCCGCCGTCGCGGCCTGACAATGGTCGAGCCGCTCCGCGAAATCATCGCTCGCCACGGCCTCCAGGCCAGCAAGGCCCTTGGCCAGAATTTCATCCTCGACCGCCAATTGCTCGACCGCATTGCCGCCATTCCAGGGCCGCTTGAAGGCGAGAGCGTTTACGAGGTGGGTCCGGGTCCCGGTGGGCTCACTCGGGCGCTGCTTGAAGCCGGCGCCAAGGTGACTGCCGTGGAACGCGATCGGCGCTGTCTTCCCGCGTTGGCGGAGCTCGAAGCGGAATTCGACGATCGCCTGCGTGTCATTTCCGGCGACGCGATGGAAGTCGATGAGCGTGCCGAGATCAGCATGGGCGGGCATATCGTCGCCAACCTGCCCTACAATGTCGGCACCGCCCTGCTGCTCCGTTGGCTCGATGGCTCCTGGCCGCCCTGGTGGTCGTCGCTGACCCTGATGTTCCAGCGCGAAGTTGCCGAGCGGATCGTGGCCAGGCCGGACACGGAGCATTACGGGCGCCTTTCGGTTGCCGCGCAATGGCGTTCTACGCCCCGGATCGCGATGGCGGTGCATCGCTCGGCCTTCGTTCCTCCACCCAAGGTGGCGTCTGCGGTGGTGCACATTGTCCCCGCCGAACAGCCGCCGGACGTCGATCCGGCAATCCTGGAGCGCCTGACGGCTGCCGCATTCGGTCAGCGCCGCAAGATGCTCCGTTCAAGCCTCAAGGCCCTGCCGGGCGCGCTTGATGCGCTCAAATCTATCGGAATCGACGCGGAACGGCGTGCAGAAACCGTCAGCGTCGACGAATTCGTCGGATTGGCCCGGCTGCTTTCCTAGTTGCTCTTCGGGGCCGGTTGAGGCTTGGCCGCGGCAAGAGCCGGGCCGCGCGCGATCGCGGTCGAAAGGACGGCGACCTGCGGACAGCCGGACGTACCGCACAGCTTCTGCAACTTGGCGAGGTTTTCCTTCGCCCGCGGCAGAGCACCAAGCTCGACCATCGCCTCGCCCTGCACCGTCAATGCATCCCGATCCGTGGGCTCCAGCGCCAGGGCACGATTGGTCAGCCGGATAGCCTGGCCGTATAGCTGTTGCTTGATGGCGACGCGAGCCATGACGTTGAAGGCGGCGCGATTCTTGGGATCGACCGCCAGCGCGGTTTCCAGCACGTCGTCCGCTTCGATCAGCTTGCCTTGCGACAGCAATGTTTCGCCCTGCTTCAGCAGCGTCATCGACTGCGGCGCGATCTGGTCATCCGGGCGCTGCCCAACGACGGCGACGGGCAGCGTCGAGGCTGCGAGCCCGAGGCAAAGAACAAGCGGGGTCAAGCGCATTATCTTCTCCAACCAATCGCGCTGACCTAGCACGGCCGAACGAAACGCGCGACGAAAAAGCCATCGGTGGCATCGTGCGCCGGGGTGAGGAGCCTGCCAGCACCATCGGCCCGTCCGCCATCGAATGGGACATCCTGCCCTATCCAAGATGAATGGCGCCCTAAGAAGTTCCCTGCCTGCTCAGCGCCTTCGCGGCGTAGGATGGAGCAGGTGGCATAAACCAACGCCCCGCCAGGCTTGACCAACGGGGCCGCCAGGTCGAGCAGCCGCTCCTGCAATTTCACCAGCCGGTCGAGGCGTTCGGGCGTGAGCCGCCAACGCCCTTCGGGATTGCGTCGCCAGGTTCCCGAGCCGCTACAAGGCGCGTCGACCAGCACGACATCGCATTGGGCTTCTAGATCGGCCAGCTGCTCGGCCTCCCTCCCGCCGTCCAGCAGACGCACGGCAATCGTTGCGCCGGCGCGCTCGGCCCGAGGGCCAAGCTGCGCCAACCGGGCGCGATTGGTGTCGCTGGCGATAATTCGCGACGCGGGCGCAGCAGCCGCCAACGCCAGCGATTTTCCGCCTGCCCCTGCGCAAAGATCGAGCATGTCGAGTTCGTCCGAAGGCTGGCAGGCAAGCGCGATCAGCTGGCTGCCTTCATCCTGGACCTCGACAAGGCCCCCCGCGAATGCTGGGTCGTCGTCGACCCGCGTATCGGGCGGAAGCCGCAATCCCCACGGGCTCAGCCGGGTTGGCTCCGCGCCTTCGAACTGCCCAGCCATAGTCTCGCGATCGGTCCGCGCCACATTGATCCTAAGGTCTAGGGGCGCGCGCTCTAGCAGCGCAGGCCATTCGTCCGAAGTGACGAGCTCGGACAGCTCCGGCTCGATCCATGAAGGCAAAAGTGCCGCCGGTGCGCCCGTTTCCACCCCACGCTGTGCCGGACCGTGAGCCGAGCCGTCGAATAGCGCGCTTAGCTCCTCATCCTCATCGGCCACGCCGAGCATTGCCGAGCGCCCGCTATCCGGCCGCTCGCCCGAGCGGCGGATCGCGCGATAGACGAGCTCGCGAACGGCGCGGCGGTCCTTCGACCCGGCATAGCGCCGCGTCTTGAAATAGCGTTGGACGATCGTATCGGCCGGGGGGCCATCCCCGATTGCCGAAGCGATGACTTCGTCAAGAATTTCGATCGCTGCCTGAACACGAGCGGAGGGGGTCATTCCTCCCCCTCCCGTTCATGGGAGTGGGCCGGGGGGAGAGGTTGTCGAATATGAAAAGACATGCCCTCCCCTAACCCCTCCCGCGGGCGGGAGGGGAATTATTAGCGCGTCGGATAGTTGGGCGCTTCGCGGGTGATCGCCACGTCATGCACATGGCTCTCGCTGAGGCCCGCGTTGGTGATCCGGACGAAGCGGGCGCGCTGCTGAAGCTCCTCGATCGTGACGGAGCCGGTGTAGCCCATCGCCGCCTTCACGCCGCCGACCAGCTGGTGGACGATGTCGCGGACGGGTCCCTTGAAGGGCACCTGCCCCTCGATTCCTTCCGGCACCAGCTTCAACTGGTCCTTGATGTCCTGCTGGAAATAGCGGTCGGCCGATCCACGCGCCATCGCGCCGACCGAACCCATGCCGCGATACGCCTTGTAGGCGCGGCCCTGGTAGAGGAAGGTTTCGCCCGGCGCCTCTTCGGTTCCTGCCAGCAGAGATCCCACCATGACGGTCGAGGCGCCGGCAGCTAGCGCCTTCGCAATGTCACCCGAGGTGCGGATGCCACCGTCGGCGATCACCGGCACGCCCTTTTCGCCGGCCGCCTTCGAGGCGGCCATAATCGCGGATAGCTGCGGCACGCCAACACCTGCGACGATCCGCGTCGTGCAAATCGAGCCCGGACCAATACCGACCTTGATCGCATCCGCTCCCGCATCGGCGAGCGCCCGCGCCGCTTCGGCTGTCGCGACATTGCCGGCAACGACCTGAACGCTGTTCGACAGACTTTTCACCCGCTCAACTGCGGCCGCGACCTCGCGGTTGTGGCCATGAGCGGTATCGATGACGACGCAATCGACCCCGGCGTCGATCAGCGCCTCGCTCCGTTCAAATCCCTTGTCGCCGACCGTGGTCGCTGCGGCGACCCGGAGCCGCCCCTGCGCGTCCTTGGTCGCATGAGGCGAGGCCACCGCTTTTTCGATGTCCTTCACGGTAATCAGGCCGACGCAGTGGTTCGCTTCGTCCACCACCAGCAGCTTCTCGATCCGCCGCTGGTGGAGAATTTTCCTTGCCTCGTCCTGGCTCGTGCCCAGCGGCACCGTTGCCAGATTGTCCGCCGTCATCAATTCCCGCACCGGCTGGCGCGGGTTTTCGGCGAAGCGGACGTCACGGTTGGTCAGGATACCGGCAAGCTTGCCCGATTTCTCGACGATCGGAATGCCGCTGATCTTGTTGGCCTTCATCAGTTCGAATGCCTCGGCCAGCGTCTGATCGGGCGTCATGGTGATCGGGTTCACCACCATGCCGCTTTCGAACCGCTTCACGGCCCGAACGGCCAGCGCCTGTTCCTCGACATCCATATTGCGATGGAGCACGCCGATCCCGCCCAGCTGGGCCAACGCGATCGCCATGTCCGCCTCGGTTACCGTGTCCATCGCCGAGGACAGCAGCGGGATGTGAAGCGGGATTTCGCGGGTCAGGTAAGTGCGGGTGTCGGCGCCGCTCGGCAGCACGCTGGATTCAAGCGGCTGGAGGAGCACATCGTCGAAGGTGAGCCCGAGAGGGATTTCGTCGTGGAGAAGGTCGGCCATGCGGGCCTTTGGCAGGGTCGGGCCGATTCGCCAAGTCCGTCAGGCGCGCGATGCCCTTCCCAGCAGCCGCTGTGCTGCCTCTACATGCATCCGCTCGATCATCTCGCCCTCGAACCGTTCGGCCCCGCCGGTCGCCGCCGACACGAGCCTTTCCGCGCGCGCAATCTCCTCGTGACTCGGGGCGAAGGCCGCGTGGCAGGCTGCGATCTGGTTTGGATGGATTAGCGACTTTCCGTCAAAGCCCATGCGCCGCCCCTCGGCGGCCTCGACGGCAAACCCCGCTTCATCCTCCAGACTATTGAACACACCATCGAACACGGCGATTCCTGCCGCTCGCGCCGCCAGGACAATCGATTGCAGCGCCATCTGCAACGGCGCGCGCCCCGCTCCGCGCGGCAAGCGAAGATCGGCGGCCAGGTCATTGGTGCCAGCGATCAACGCGGCCGCTTCACGCGCGATCTCCTGCGCCGCAAGCACGCCCTTCGCCGTTTCGATCATCGCGGCGATGGGTCGGCCCGTCTGGTTGCGGACGAATGACAGATCCTGCTTCGTCTCGGCGCGCGGCACGACGATCAACTCGACCTTCGAGTGCATCATGCCGACCACATCATGGCCGTGCCACTCGGTATGCGGGCTGTTGATCCGGATGGCGACCGGCATCGGCCACTCGTCCGCCACCGCCTCCACTGCGGCCGCCCGCGCCGATTCCTTGTCTTCGGCCTTCACGGCATCTTCCAGGTCGAGAATGACGAGATCCGCGGCGCTTCCCCGCGCCTTGGCAATCGCCCTTGGGTTGCTCGCCGGGAGGAAAAGCACCGCCGGCCTGTCGAAAAGCGACAACGTCATGCCGATTTTCCTTCCCCCGCCCGCTTCACCTTTGCATCATGGCAGCGATCAAGGGGAGTTCGCATGCTGACCTTTCTAGCCATTCTCGTTTTCCTGGTGCTGCTCATCGTCATGATGAGCGTCAAGATCGTCCGCCAGGGCTATCGTTATACGATCGAGCGCTTCGGCCGTTTCGTGCGCGTCGCGGAGCCCGGCTTCAACCTCGTCACGCCGTTCATCTATCGCGTCGGTCACAAGATCAACATGATGGAACAGGTGCTCGACATCCCGGGCCAGGAAATCATCACCAAGGACAACGCCATGGTGGCGGTCGACGGGGTGGTCTTCTTCCAGGTGCTCGACGCGGCCAAGGCGGCCTATGAAGTCAGCGATCTCTACACCGCGATCATGGCGCTCTCGACGACCAATCTGCGCACCGTCATGGGCTCGATGGACCTGGACGAGACGCTATCGAAGCGCGACGAGATCAATGCCCGCCTGCTCGCCGTCGTCGATCATGCAACCGAGGCGTGGGGCGTGAAAATCACGCGCGTCGAGTTGAAGGACATTCGTCCGCCGGCGGACATCGTCAACGCCATGACCCGGCAGATGAAGGCCGAGCGCGAGAAGCGCGCCGCGATCCTCGAGAGCGAAGGCATGCGGGCGTCCGAAATCCTTCGCGCCGAAGGCGAGAAGCAGGCCAAGATTCTGTCCGCCGAAGGCCTCAAGGAAGCCGCCTTCCGCGAAGCTGAAGCCCGCGAGCGCGCCGCGCAGGCCGAGGCCACCGCGACCAAGTCCGTCAGCGACGCGATCGAGGGCGGGAGCACCCAGGCGATCAATTACTTCATCGCCCAGAAATATGTCGAAGCGCTCGGCATGTTCGCGACCTCACCCAACGCCAAGACGATCCTGTTCCCGGTCGAGGCAACCCAGCTGATCGGTTCGCTTGGCGGCATCGGCGAGCTGGCCAAGGCAGCGCTTGGCGGTGACAATCCGCCATCGCCGGCCGCACAGGTCCGCAGCGTACCGAAAAGCAATCCGTGATGGGGATCGACCTTCACGCTGGTTGGATCTGGGCGATCGGCGGGCTCATCCTGCTGATCGCCGAGATCATCGCGCCGGGCTTCTTCCTGGTTTTCCTGGGCGTTGCCGCGATCGCCACCGGCCTTTTCACCTTGATGTTCGATCTCGGCCTTGGTCCGCAGCTTGCATTGTTCGTCGTCTACACCGCGCTGGCGGTCATGCTCGGCAAGCGCTGGTATGGCGAGCCCGACGGCCCGGACCAGGCGATCAAGCTCAACGATCCAGGAAAGCGGTTGGTCGGAAAGACAGTGACTGTCGTCGAAGCCGTGGATGACCATGGCGGCCGCGTTCGCGTAGGCGATAGCGAATGGAGCGCTCGGGGAGGCCCCGCTGCCGCCGGTGAGCGAGTCACCGTGACCGGAGTCGACGGCAATTGCCTGACGGTCGAACCTACCCGCACCCTGCCCCCTGCGTAATTTCGGGAGATTGAAGTGAACGACCTCAGCTTTTCGCGCCGTCAGGCTCTTGGCGCGCTTTCCGCCGGCGTTGCCGCCATCGCGATGCCCATCCGAGCGACGGCCCAGGCAAGCAGCCCGGCCGCGTCCGGGGAAGCCGAGGTCAAGGCGTTGCTCGATTCAATCGGCGAAAACCTGTTGGCGCTTTCACCAGAAGGAGCCACTAGCCTCGGGCTCGATACCGGGGCGCGCGCGGTCCTTCGATCGAGGCTGGCGGATCGCAGCCAAGCCGGTCAGGACAAGGTTGCTGCGGTGCTGCGCTCCGATCTCGCCCGGGCGGAAGGGGTCGAAGCGGAAGGGCTCACCCACGCCACGCGCACTAGCGTCGAGGTTGTTCGGTCCGCCTACCGGACCGCCCTCGAAGGCTTTGCCCAACCCTATGGCGATGTCGCGGTCGGGGGCTGGCGGAATACGCCATATGTCGTGATCCAGAATGTTGGCGCCTACCTCGACGTGCCGCGCTTCCTCGACGCAGACCATCCGGTAAGGGATGCGGCGGACGCCGAAGCCTATCTCGCCCGCCTCGAAAGCTATCCCGTCCAGCTCGACGGCGAGCTAGGGCGTCTGAAAGCGGCGGCGGGCAAGGGCCTGATTGCCCCCGCCTTCCTGATCGACAAGGCGATCGGCCAGATGACGATGAGCATCAAGGGTGCGCGCGAAGGCGGCGGGCTCGTCGAATCGCTCGAGCGGCGCACGAAGGACATTCCCGGCGATTGGGCCGCCCGCGCCCGCTCGATTGCGCAGCAGAAGGTGGCGCCGGCACTTGAACGTCAGCTAGCCGAACTTCAGGCCCAGCGCGCCCGCGCCACGATGGACGCCGGCATGTGGGCGCGTCCCGGCGGCCCCGAATTCTACCGCTGGGCGCTCAAGGCCTCGACCACCACGACGATGACGCCCGACGAAATCCACCAGATGGGCCTCGATCAGGTAGCCGAGCTTCACGGGCGCATGGACGTCATCCTCAAGAACCTCGGCTATACCAAGGGTAGCGTCGGGGAGCGCATGATCGCCCTGTCCAACGACCCGCGCTACAAATTCGCGGAAGGGGATTCGGGCCGCGCCGAGATCATGGCCTTCATCCAGGAACGGTTGAAGATCATCCGCGCCCAACTCCCCCGCGCTTTCCGCACGCTCGTGCGCGGCAACCTGGAAGTGAAACGCCTCCCGCCCGAGGAGGAACCCGGCGCGCCGGGGGCTTATGGCGGCGCGGGATCCATCGACGGGTCGATTCCCGGCAAATTCTGGATCAACCTTCGTACCACCGATCTGCACCGCAAGTACGACCTGCCTGATCTGGCTCATCACGAAGCGATCCCGGGCCACGTGTGGCAGGGCGAATATTCGAACCAGCTGCCGCTGATCCGCACGATGCTGGCGTTCAATGCTTTTTCCGAGGGCTGGGCGCTTTATGCGGAGCAGCTCGCGGACGAACTGGGCGTCTATGACGGATTCGAGGTGGGCCGTCTCGGTTATCTCCAGAGCCTGGCCTTCCGCGCCATCCGCCTCGTCGTCGATACCGGCCTCCACCACAAGCGCTGGACGCGCGAGCAAGGCGTCCGCTTCTTCGTCGATAAGAACGGGTCAAAGCCGGAGGAAGTCGCGAGCGAAGTCGACCGCTATTGCAGCTGGGCCGGCCAGGCCTGCGGCTACAAGATCGGCCATACCGAAATCGTCCGCCAGCGCTCGCGCGCCCAAGCGGCGCTGGGCGCCAAATACGACCTCCGCGACTTCGACGACGCCGTGGTCAAGGGCGGCAATGTGCCAATGGACGTGCTCGCCAAGAACGTGGACGAGTATATCGCGACGGCGCGCGCCTAGGGCATCGCCTTCAAATCAGGCTCGACCCAGCCACGCCGCGCCTCGACGCTCATCAACCGCTCCTTTGACCAGAAGCGTAGCGGCCAGTCGCGACGGCCCACGGGGGACATCAGCAGTTCGTTGACCAGGTCGTGGATTGGGCGCGCGATGTCCGCGTTCTCCAGGAACAGGCGTATCCCGCGCAGGTATGCGCGGGTGATGGTGTCGTGATAGCCCTCGGTGTCGCTGTTCACCCCGCCGACGCTCTCGTTAAAGCGGCGGATCAGGCCGGGAAGCTCGGCATTGAGGTCGATCTCGGGGTGCTTCAGCGACAGGTAGGTCGTTGCTGCCAGATGGGCCTCATGGGTCCATTCCTCTCGCGAGAGGGTGCGCGCTAGCAGGCCGTCGCCCACACGGGCGACGGCGTCATCGGACAGGAAATGGCGTACGGGAAATTCGGTCATGGCGATGCTCCTCGTCATTGCGAGGAGCGAAAGCGACGAAGCAATCCAGCCTAAGCTACTGGATTGCTTCGCTACGCTCGCAATGACGGAAATATATGATGTCAGGCGGCCGCAGAGACTTTCGGTCCCGATTGTCGGACGCCCTCGTCCACATGGTCCGCAAACTCGGCGAAATTCTCGACGAACAGGTCGACGAGCTTCGCCGCGGTGCGGTCATATTCGTCCTCGTCGGCCCAGGTCGAACGCGGATCGAGGATCGACGTATCGACGCCGGGAACCGCGACCGGAACCTCGAAGCCGAAGTTCGGGTCCTTGCGGAACTCGACATTGTTCAGGCTGCCGTCGA
>CAMPIY010000004.1 GCA_946886645.1 uncultured Sphingomonas sp. | reverse complement strand
GGCGGGCAAGGGCACCCAGGCGCAGCGCCTCCAGCGCACGCGGGGCATGATCCAGTTGTCGACCGGCGACATGCTTCGCGAGGCCGTCGCCAAGGGCACGCCGACCGGCCTCAAGGCGAAGGCGGTGATGGAAGCGGGCGAGCTGGTCAGCGACGCGATTGTCTCCGCCCTGATCGGTGAGCGGCTCGACGGCGCGGCGAGCAGCGGCGCCATCTTCGACGGTTTCCCCCGGACGAAGCACCAGGCCGAGGCGCTCGAGATCCTGCTGGGCGAGCGCGGGCGCAAGCTGGAGCATGTGATCGAGCTGGTGGTCGACGAGGAGGAGCTGGTCACCCGCATTGTGGGCCGCTTCACCTGTGCCACCTGCGGCGCGCCCTATCACGACCTCTTTCAGAAGCCTCTGGTCGAGGGGACGTGCGACGCCTGCGGGGGCCACGAGTTCAAGCGCCGGCCGGACGATAACGAACAAACCGTCCGCACCCGCATGGCCGAATATCGCGCCAAGACGGCGCCGATCCTTCCTTTCTACGAGGAAAAGGGCCTGGTCCGCCGGGTGGACGGCATGGGCAGCGTCGAGGAAGTCGCCGCCGCCATCGACGCCATTCTGGACGGCTGAACGCTTTTCGCGCAGCATGGCCTCAAATAGGAGGGGCCATGAAGCTACTTGCGATCACTGCAGCGCTATTCGCAGCCACGCCAGCAGCGGCCGAGGTCGTCAGCGCCAACGCAAATGGCTTTGAGGTCCGCCACAGCGTCAACCTCGTCATTCCGCAAGCCAAGGCCTATTCGGCGTTCAGCGAGATCCAGAATTGGTGGTCAAAGGACCATACTTATTCGGGCGACGCCTCGAACCTGTCGCTCCAGCTCCGCCCCGGCGGCTGCTTTTGCGAGCAACTCGATAACGGCGGCGGGATCGAGCATTTGCGCGTGACCTATCTGCAGCCGGGCGAACGCGTGGTGATGACCGGCGGCCTCGGCCCTCTGCTCTACGAGGCCACGACCGGCGTCATGGACGTCAAGATCGAGCGGATCGCTGGCGGATCGCGGATCACCATGGACTATAAGGTGGCGGGCTTCGCCAAGGGCGGTGCGGCCGAATTGGCGCCCATCGTCGACAAGGTGCTGGGCGACCAGATGAAGCGGCTGCGCGTCTATGCGGCGGGCGGCGCTCCTAAGCCCTGATCAGCGTCACCGTCCGCCAGGCGGGCGTGTCGATCGTCGGCATATGGTCTTCGCTAGCGACCTCGCGCCAACGCTCGCTGGAGCGCAGGTCGGGCATGGATACGTCGCCGTCCACTTCCGCGATCACTTCGGTCAGCTCGATCTTGTTGGCGATGGGCTCGAACAGCTCGAAGATCGCCGCTCCGCCGATGACCGAAATCGGCGTTGCGCCCGCCAGTTTGATCGCCCCGTCGACGTCGTGCGCGACTTCCGTGCCCTCGACCGTCCAGTCAGGATCACGGGTCATGACGATGTGGCGGCGACCGGGCAGGATGCCGGGCAGGCTGTCGAACGTCTTCCTTCCCATGATCATCGCGCTGCCCATGGTCAGCGCCTTGAACCGCCTGAGGTCGCCCGGGATGTGCCAGGGCAGGGTGCCGTCCTTGCCGATGACTCCATTGATGGCGCGGGCGATGACGATGGTGATTTCCGGACGAGGCATGAGCCTGTCCTACGCTTGCCGGGGCGCTTGCCGCAAGCGTAGGGGATGGCGATGAACCCGGCGCAGCAGTCATTGGTCGATGAAGTCCGATCCCGTTTCGGGGAGCGGATCGCACTGACCGACGCGGTAGACATCGAGCCGTGGCTGACCGACTGGCGGGGGCGCTGGACTGGCAAGGCGGCGGCGGTCCTGCAACCTTCGTCGACCGGGGAAGTAGCCGCGATCGTCGAAACCGCCGCCCGGCTGGGGGTCGCACTGGTTCCCCAGGGCGGCAATACGTCGATGGTCGGCGGGGCGACTCCCTCGACGGACGGGGCGGCCCTGATCCTGTCGCTGAGGCGGATGAACCGCATCCGCGCGATCGACCCGGCGGCGATGCGCGCGGAGGTCGAAGCGGGCGTCATTCTGCAAAGCCTGCACGAAGCGGTCGCGGCGCAGGGCTTGCGCTTTCCGCTGACATTGGGCGCCAGGGGCAGCGCGACGGTCGGTGGGCTTGTGTCGACCAATGCAGGCGGCACGCAGGTGCTCCGGTTCGGGCCGATGCGCGCCTTGGTCGACGGGATCGAGGCGGTGCTTCCGGATGGCGCCATCCACGACGGCCTCAAGGGCCTGAAGAAGGACAATCGCGGGTACAGCATCGACCAGTTGCTGATCGGTGCGGAAGGGACGCTCGGCGTCGTAACGGCGGCGCGATTGAGGCTTGTTCCGGCCGTTTATTCGCGGGCCGTCGCCTGGCTGGGCCTGGCCAGTCCGCAGGCCGCGCTCGATACGCTTCGGACGATCGAGGCGGAGACCGACCGGATCGAGGGGTTTGAAATCCTGCCGGAAGAATCCCTGAAGGCGGTCCTGACGCATATTCCCGGAACCCGTGCGCCGCTGGAGAGCGGTCATCCCTGGCATGTGTTGGTGGAGGCAACGGCGAGCGGTCCCGACGACGAGAATCCGCAGGAATTGCTGGGCCGCCTGCTTGCACCGCTGATCGAGCGAGGCTTGATCGCCGACGCGGCGATTTCGGCGAGCGAAGCGCAGGCGGAGGCTTTCTGGCGAATCCGCGATAGCCTGTCGGAGGCCGAACGCACGGCGTTCGGACCCGCGACCCAGCACGACATCAGCGTGCCGGTCGACGCGATGCCGTCCTTCATGATCGACGCGGCGGCGCAGGTGGAAACCGCTTTCCCCGGTGCGAGCGCCTCCGGTTTCGGTCATCTGGGCGACGGCAACATCCATTTCCATGTGCGCGCGGGCGCGCGAAGAACGGACGACTGGCTGCAGTGCGAGGGGCCGGCCGTGACCAGGTTCGTCCACGACCTGGTCACCGCCGCCGGGGGTTCGATCAGCGCCGAGCATGGCATCGGCGTGATGAAGAGGGACGAGCTTGAACGGCTGTCGCCCGAACGCACCAAGGTGTTGCGCGCGATCAAGTCGTCCCTCGACCCCGACGGGATCATGAACCCGGGCAAGCTGGTTTAGCCGGCCCTCACCACATCGGGTTGATGACGGCGAACAGCATGAACGCCGTAAGCAACGCGATCGGGACGAGTTGCACCATCCAATGGGCCTCGGTCGATTGTATCCGATCGATCGCGCGATTCCTCGCGCCGTCGAAACTGTTGCTGTCGGGAATGTTGGTCATGATTCTTTCTTTCCAAAACTGCTGAACCGATGGACGGCGGAGGCGCCGTCGATCCGGACGATCGTAAGCGGGCGGAACACGCCCGCCTCCTCCGGCCAGAGGATGGATTGCCCTTCGGAAAGCCCGACGAGGCCGGCGCCCAGCAGGCTGCAAATGCTGATGCCGTGCTGCACTCGTGCGGATGGGTGGACAAGGCGGCCCCAGCGGATCGCGGTGTCGCCCTGGCGATATTCGACGACGCTGTTCATCCGCACGACCGGCGCGGCCGAATCATGGTCCAGCTTGGCTGCCAGCTTCAGCTTCTTGAGCAGCAGGTGGGCCACCAGATCATCGGCGGCCGACAAGGCCGTGCTCGAAAGATAATGCAGCTCGCAATCGTGGACCGCGAAGCGCGCGAGGCGATGGAGGCTGGCCCATTCGTCGGCCAGGCTGCCCGCGTCGGGCGGAAGCTTGTGCGCAAGCATCTCGGCCCTCCCGTCAGCAAGCCGTGGGCGCCGCCGGCCGGCCGGCGACGGCCCGCGGCATTTGCGAGCGGCCGACTTTCGCGACGGCGTTCGACAGCGACCTGGCGCGTGCGAAAGTCCGGCCTTCGAGGTGCGAATAGGCTTCGTCGGACGAAAAGAACTTGTATCCGCCGGGTGAGCGGACGGCGAGGCCGACGACCCTGCGGCCAGCCTCGACCACGAAATGATCGGACATGATTTTCCCTTGGTTTACCGGAGATTCGCGAGCGAAAGCGGCGTTAGCCGAGCGTCCACAGGACCAGGCCCAGCGTGGCGATCGAGGCGATCGCCAGCAAAACGACCGCCGATGCGAGCGACGGGCCGAGCTTGTCGCCATGGTCGCGATGAAATGCATCCATCCTGTCCGCCAGCCGGTCATCGGCCGCGATCAGCCCGAAATCGAGCATCGGCAGCCGGTTCATCAAATTGATGAGCTCGGCCAGCTCGATTTCGCTGAGGTTGGGATAGCGGTCGATCAGCGCTTCGGCGCGCAGGGCAACCGCGGACGGCTGCCGCGATCGCGGGAAATATTGGGTTGCCACTTGGTTCTTCCTTCTTGGCGCGAAAAATTGCTCCCGCTCGTGCGCGGAAGCGCTGTCGCCTGGCATCGCAATGTCGATGAAGGGTCCGATACCCGGACTATCTGTCAGGATGCCTGTGCCACCGGACGAGACGCGGGCGATGCGCGAACGTCCGGCTAGCCGCCGAAGTTAAGGCGCTGCGGCTCCCGAACCGAAGGATGAATGAAAATATTCATATTCTTTAGATGGGCCATAAGAAGAAAAAATGCAAGTCCGTGAAGGAAAATCTGCCCGCCACAATCAAATATAAATGGCGGTTTCTACTTTACAAAAACTGTTATGGTTCTTCACGAAGCAAGAATATTTCACCGAACGCTGCTTCCAGTTCAGTCGTCATTTTCTTCAAGAATCTGCTTCACGGTCGGCAGTCCGTCATCGGTGGCCCCTTTGGTGGCTCGCGCTTCGCGCTCCAATGCCGCCCTCAGGGCCTCCAGATGCTGGTCGGTCAGATGTTCGATCCCGACCAGTCCGCTGCGCGCCTTTCTGACGGCGATCAGGATTTCGTCGAGCTTGGCCTGAATGGCAGCGCCGTCCCGGTTCTGGCTGTTCTGGATGAGGAAAACGGCGAGGAAGGTCAGAACCGTCGTCGCGGTGTTGATGACCAGCTGCCAGGTGTCGGAATAGTGGAAGATCGGCCCGCTGACGGCCCAGATGATGCATGCCGCGGTCGCGCCGATGAAGGCCGCCGGATGGCCCATCAGATAGGCGGCCTTAGATGCGAGATGTCCGAAGAACCGTCTCATCGATACGCTCCCTGCATGTCTTGCCGGTCAAAAGTGCGGACGGCGATTATCGTTCCTTCAGGCCGCGTCGGGACCCTGAAATAGCTTCCGGCCGTTGGCGATCAGGCAGGCACATAGCTCAACCTGATCACATCCTCGCCAATCCGATCGTGAGTCACCAGGCGGAGCGGCGGCCGGGGTCCGGCGAAATATGGCTTGCCATGACCAAGCACGACCGGGTGCAGGTAGATTCGATACTCGTCGATCAGGCCGAGCTGGGTCAGGCTTTGGGCCAGGTTCGGGCCGGCAACCTCGATCTCCCCGTCGCGCGTCGCCTTCAACTCGCGGATCGCGGCTTCGAGATCATCTCCAACCAGCGTGGCATTGGGGCCGACCGACTGCATCGAGCGTGAGACCACCCATTTCGGCTGCTTTCGCCACGCCGCCGCAAAGGCATGTTCATCCGCACCCCATTCGGGTTGATCGTCGTCCCAATAGCGCATGATCTCGTACATGACGCGGCCGTAGACACTGCCCGCCTGTCCCCGGGCCTCTTCGATGAAGTGGCGGAAAAGCGTGGGGCTTGGCGCAAACCGCATATGGTCGACATAGCCGTCCAGGGACTGGTTCATTCCGAACACGAGCTTGGCCATAGCCACTCCTTCACGCGGCATTTGCAGCGAACGTCGTTTGGCGCATCCGGCATGATAATGATGGGCACTCAAGCCATTGGGAAATTTTCGTCTCCACAGTGATGTGACGCCTGCTGCTAGCTATCATGCTCACGGTGGCCGACCTGAAAGACATCCCCAAATCGGACGTTCGTTCACAAGGCTGAAACGCCCAATATGGGTGGGCGGCGAACATTGTATCCACACGGTGCAAGCGTGATCTACATCAATGCGGCCTGGCAATTGGGGACACATGAGTGGGTCGGAGGAGTCCATGATACGACCCGACGCCGTTGCCCGTTACAGCATTGCCTCAATCATACTGCATTGGCTCATGCTGCTGCTGATCATCGGTGTTTACGCTGCAATCGAGTTCCGCGAGTTTTTCCCCAAGGGAAGCGAGCCGCGTGAGGCTTTAAAGATGTGGCATTTCATGCTGGGATTGTCAGTGCTCGGCCTCGTCTGGCTAAGAATTGCGGCCAGGCTCATATGGGTGACGCCGCACTTTTCGTCGGAAGAACCGGCATGGCGGCGCGCGATAGCCCGAGGCATCCATTTCGCGCTTTACCTGTTCATGATCGGCATGCCGATCGCCGGATGGCTAATCCTCAGTGCAGAGGGAAAAGCTATACCGTTCTTTGGGGTAGAATTGCCCGCCCTAATCCACAGCAACGGACAACTTGCGGATCAGGTCGAGGAAATCCACGAGCTTGGCGGAACGATCGGATATTGGCTCATAGGCATTCACGCTGCCGCATCGCTGATCCATCACTACATACTTCGGGATCGTACGTTAGCGCGAATGATGCCGGAACGCACGTAGAGTTCGCAGAGGAAAGATAGCTGAGATTAATAATCTGAGGCTAAATCGATAGTCCTTGTGGCGCTGCGCTAGAGGCTTCATCATGCCCCACCAAGGCAAAAGGTGAGCGGCAATGATCGAAAAAGTCATAGAGATACTGCGTGACAATCGGCTGGCTGCGCTGGCGACGGTCAACCCTGACGGCTGGCCTCACTGTACGATGATCGGAATCGCCAATGAGGGAATGCGGATTTATTTCGTCGTTGCCCGAAACAGCCAGAAGCTTATCGACATCAGCCGCGATGGTCGGGTTTCTTTGGCCATCGGCCGCGATGTTATCGATCCTTCAAGTATTCGCGCACTGGCAATCAAGGCGCGGGCTAGCGTCGTCGAAGATGCGGCGGAGCGGCGTCAATCGATCAAGCTGCTCATGGATAAACGCCCCGCATTGAAGCGCCTTGAGGAGCCGACGGATCAAGCCTCGGCGGTGATGGTTGCGGTGCCCGAGGAGATTCGGCTGCTTGATTATTCCAAGGGATATGGCCACTCGCTGCTTATCAAGTTGGATGCCCAAGGCACAATGATCGAAGCCGAAGAACAGGCGCACGATTGGGGTTATGGGAGGAATTTCAAGCCAACGAGCTAGGCGAATCTCGGGACGGCCGGCGTTGCGATGACAGTCTCGAGGACCAATAAACCGGGACCTAGCTTGGCTGGGCCTCCTCGACGGTAATTGCCTCGGTATGGCCTATGCCTTTGCTGTAATCGAGCGCGGACACATATTTGCAGGCGGCCATCATCATGGCGGTTTCCGTTTCGTCTGGCATTCCAAAATCGGCCAGATTCGGGTGCCGCTGCAGGAGCAGCGACCAGACCCGCTTACGCTCCTGCGGATCGGTCACTTCGGATGCAAGAGCGCCGGCATAGACCGCTTTGACATCGCTGAGATGAGAGGGATCGCCGCTAACGGCGATCGAAATCCGGCTTTCGTGCTGGATGTTGGCGAATTTCTGGCTCGATCGGAATATCAGGAAATATACGGTCCGGCCCTCGTTCGCGTAGCCGACGATGGTGGTTTGGGGCCAGCCGTCCGGCCGAACCGTCGAGACGGCCATGGCTTTGTGGGAATCGAGGATTTCGATCGCGGGTTGCAACATGTCAGGCCTCCCTACTCTCCAGCCGTGACCCGGCTCCAGATTTGCGATTTGCACACCAGCCCGCCCACCGCGCAGCCTGTCACCTTGAGCCGATCGGGTCCGATCAGGTGAAGCTCGGCCTTGGACCTTTTCCTTAGATCGGGAACGAAAAGGCGGGCCTTCCACCGCCCCCTGGTTTTCAAATCGATGCCGCTCAGCAACTCGGCGCCGATCAGTGGATCGGTACCGGCGTTGCGTGCATCGCTGATGGCCTTGTCAGATGCCCACCGGACGCGTCCACACAAAGAAGGGCCGCACTTCTCGATCGTAATGATCACGCTTTCGGCCGGATTGCGCCATTCCCCCTCGATCGGCGTTGCGGCCTGGTGGACTATGGCGATTGCAAGGGCGAAAATGGAAATCGGCACTGCTCCGGACCGGCGCGATCAAGCGCCCGCATGATATTTTGCGGCTGCCGCCCCGGCGCAGATGAGCCGCGCCTTCTCTCCCGCGTCAAATAAATGTTCCTCGGCAAGCGCGGCGCTCATGCCGTCGACCACCGAGTCTGCATGGAAAAAATGGGCGGACGAAAAGCCGAAAATTGACTGGAGGTATCGACCGAACGATTGCTGGAGGGAGGTCATGATGCCCATCTCGTCGAGCCATGGCCCGGTGCTTGCCGACGAGGTGAAAAGCGATAGCGTCTTGTCTACGAACGGTCCCACTTGGCGCTCGTAGCCGAGGTCCGAAAGCTGGAAGGCTGCACCGAAGACTCGATCGATATAGCCTTTGACGATGGCGGGCGGCGATCCGAACCAGAGTGGATAGACGAAGCTGATGACGGCCGATCGCTCGATCAGGTCGATTTCATGGCGCACGTCGGGGCCGGACACGCCGGGACGCAACTGCGGACGTTCGAGATTCCTTAGCAGGGGATTGAATCCCATCGCATAAAGGTCGCGAAGCTCGACTTCCTGGTAGTTAGATCGGGCGACTTCAGCATAGCGGGCCGCGATTGCATGGTTGAAGCTTCCGGGATCGGGATGCCCGAGGATCAGCAAGTGCCGAACTTGCATTCGTTCCTTCGTCCGAGTTTCGCCGGTCCGATCCTCGAGTTCCACGGTGTCGCCCTTTCAATATCCTCTCTGTGCCAGTGCCAGCCGAAGATCGTCATCGTGCGGCTGATCAGGTCAACGCAATGATCAATCCCATGGTCATGACGGCGAACGTCAGGAAGACCGGCACGATCAGCATTTGTACTAGTGCCGCGGCGCCGCTGGAATGGCCGGTTGACGTCTGCATGCCGCGCTTCAGGAACTTGCCGAGGCTTGGCCGACGCTCGGTCATGGGTTCGACCGAAAAGAAAATTCGCGGGACCGTGAAGAAGATGACCACGAACAGGGCCGCAATGGCGATCGCGAAGATTGAGCTCAACGATCCGGCCGTCGCAAGGAAAAGCGCGCCGATCAGGGCCATGTAGGATCCCGCGATCAGTCCGCCGACTGAAGCCGGAACGTCCGGCGCCGCAGAGGCGGCCTGGATTGGCTCCGCTTCGTTAAGGGGAAGCGGGGCGAGCGTCGTTGTCCCCAACCATGCGACGGCAGTCTCGTCGGCGGGTTGACGGCCTTCAAACGTTTCCGGTTCGTAGCGCACGTGAATTCCTTTCCCTTGGCAGCGGCCAGAATGTTCCGGACCTTACGTTGAAAGGGGATGGCGCGGATGATTTGGATCAAAAAGCTGCAGCGGCCTGCGAGGCTGCTACGCTTGGAGAAGCATCGACCGTACCGCGTTGCGGACGAACGGAAGTTTTCGACCCAAATGGATCGCGGCGCGCCGGGCCGCGCGGGCTGGCGGCCGTTCATCATTGTAGAGTCGGACTATGAGGTTGGTTGCCCGATAGAGCGGCAAGGACGTCCGTCGATGGATGAACTGATACCGCTGCAATACTCGGTCGTCCGCCCAATCCAGTCCGAGGCGGAGCGCCTCGCGAATCTCGCGGGCCAGGGTGACCGCGCTGGCCAGACCAAGGTTGAACCCATGGGCCGTGACGGGGTGCATTCCGATCGCCGCGTCGCCGATCAGCGCCGCGCCGGGGGCGACGAATTGCTTCGCCATGGTGATGACGAGCGGATAGACATGCCGGCTGCTTGCGACCCGCATTTTTCCGAGGCGAAAGGAGTAGCGGCCCGACAATTCCCAGCCCAGGGCCTCATCCTCGAGTTTGGAGAGCCGCTCGGCCTCGGCAAGCGAAACCGTCAGCACCGCCGACGATTGACGCCGGGCAAGCGGCAGCATGGCGAAGGTCTGGCCGTGGCCGAACCATTCGGTCGCGACCCGCTCATGGTCGGACTCATGCTCGACGCGGCAGACGAGCATAGCCTTGCCGAGCC
Source organism: uncultured Sphingomonas sp. (assembly GCA_946886645.1). The sequence goes on along the minus strand of CAMPIY010000004.1, from coordinate 19,370 downwards.
GGTTCACTTTCGCGCCGATTCCCAGGGCGTCGCGGATTTTCGAAAAGCGCGAGTCCGCGGCGACCAGCAGGCGCGCGCCAATTTCTTGTCCCGTCGAAAGCCAAACCCTGACACCGCTCGCGGTCGTGTTCGTCGCCACCACCGACACACCCGCCATCAACTCGACATTTTCCTGCTCTGCAGTGCATTCGAAAAGCGACCGGCGGATCAGATGATTGGACACCAGCATGCCTAGCGCCCGCTCGGGACGGCCTTCCGTATCGAACGACAGCGCGAGCGGGGATGAGCCGTTGAGTACCCGCGCCGCCTTCAACGGAGCAGTTTCGTCCGATGGAATCCTGGCCCACGCGCCGAGATCGGCAAGCGCCCGGATCGAGCGGTGGGTCAGGGCAATTTCGCGTCCGTCATAGCCGGGAGCGGCCAGAACCTTGCTGTCCTGTTGCTCGACAATTGCGATCGACAAGCCGCTGCTGGCAAGAGCGCGGGCCAAGCTGAGCCCCGCCGGACCCCCGCCCACGATGATGATGTCGAACTGCATGATATCGACCTATGCGGGCGGCTTCTCTACCCAATTGAGATGGATCAAATCGCCATTGCCCGATCATGCGAGAGGCGCGAGTCATGGAGACGACAACGCAAACCCGGGGCGAACAGATGCTGGCGTTGCGACGCGTCCGGATGGCCGCCGCGCCGCCGATCCTGAGGGGCGGCTTCCGACCCTTTTTTCTTGGCGGGGCCGTCTGGGCGGTGGTGGCGCTCATCCTCTGGCTATGCTCCCTTGCGGGACAACTCGTTTTGCCTACCGCCTTCGATGCCCTTGCCTGGCACCGGCACGAAATGCTGTTCGGGTTCGTCGGCGCCATCATTGCCGGGTTCCTGTTGACCGCCATTCCGAACTGGACGGGGCGGCTGCCGATCGCGGGCATGCCGCTTGCCAACCTGTTCAGCTTGTGGCTGGCAGGCCGTCTGGCGCTTTTGTTCTCTGGAACGATCGGGCCGGCAATCGCCGCCATCATCGATGTTGGCTTCTATCTGACCCTCGCCGCCGTTGCCGGCCGTGAAGTTCTTGAAGCCAATAACCGCAACCTGCCAGTCGTGGGTGTGGTGCTGTTCCTCGGGATCGCCAACGGGCTCGACCATCTGGCTGCCGCCGGCGTACTCGTCGATCCCGCTCTTCCGTGGCAGCTGGCGGTGACGCTCGTTACCCTGCTGATCTCGCTGATTGGAGGAAGAATCGTTCCTTCCTTCACCCGAAACTGGCTCGCCAAACGGGGCGTGACGAAAGGAATGCCGGGTCAGCCGGGCCGGTTCGACAGGATGACGATCGGCCTGACCGCCATTGCGCTTTTTGCGTGGATCGCAGCTCCAAGCGGATGGCTGCCGGGCGGACTGCTGACCATGGCCGCGGCGGCCCAGGCGATACGGCTTGCCCGATGGAAGGGCTGGAAGACGGCCCGGGATCCGCTCGTGCTCATCCTGCACGTCGGCTACTCGTGGATTCCAGTTGGGCTCGCCCTTCTTGCCGCGTTCCAGCTAGGTGCGCCGCTGCCTCAATCGGCAGCCGTGCACGCGCTTACGGCGGGCGCCATGGGTTCGATGATCCTTGCAGTCATGACCCGGGCGACATTGGGCCATACCGGGCGGGAGCTCCGCGCCGGATCGACCACCAAAGTCATCTATCTGCTGGTTACTGTCGGCGCTGCGTTGCGCGTAGCAGCTCCATTGAGTGCCATGGACTACCGGATCGGAATGGAAGTTGCCGGCCTTTGCTGGCTTGGCGCCTTCGTCTTGTTCATCTTCAATTACGGGCCGATCCTGTTCGCGCCGAGGCTTGGCGAAAAATAATCGGTCTAGTTCGAGATGCGCTAGATCAATTTGCAGCGCCCGCGATGCGCTAGCCTTCCTTCCCAGACCAAGGGAGAGGATGAATGGGCTTCGAAGTCGCGCTAGCCGAAGAGATTTGGGCCGCCAAATACCGCTTTGCCCCGGCGGATGGCGCTGCCGACGAAGACTTTGCCGCGACCGCGACGCGTGTAGCCTTGGCGATTGCCGAAGCCGAAGCGCCGGAAGATCGCTCCGTCTGGTTCGAACGCTTCCGCGAGTCGATGCTCGACTTCCGTTTTCTTCCTGCCGGGCGGATCATCGCGGGCGCCGGCACAGCCCGGTCGGTCACGTTGTTCAACTGCTTCGTCATGGGAACCGTGCCGGACAGCCTTGGCGGCATTTTCGATCATCTTCGCGAAGCCGCGCTGACCATGCAGCAGGGCGGGGGCGTTGGCATCGATTTTTCCACCATCCGGCCCAACGGCGCGCCCGTCGAAGGCGTTGGCGCCGATGCATCGGGGCCCTTGTCCTTCATGGATTGCTGGGATTCGATGTGCCGCACGGTCCATTCGGCGGGCCAGCGGCGGGGCGCGATGATGGGGTGCCTGTCGATCGACCATCCCGACATTGAAGCCTTCATCGACGCCAAGCGAGACCCGTTGCGCTTGCGCAATTTCAACTTGTCGGTTCTGGTCAGCGACGCCTTCATGGCGGCGCTCGGGACAGACGCGGATTGGCCGCTCAAGTTCCAGGGCAAGACGTTTCGGACCGTTCGAGCCCGCGAACTTTGGGAGCGGCTGATGCGGTCGACTTATGACTGCGCCGAGCCTGGCGTGATCTTCATCGACCGGGTCAACGCAGCAAACAATTTGCGGCATTGCGAGACAATCAGCGCTAGCAATCCCTGTGGCGAGCAGATGCTGCCACCTTACGGCGCCTGTCTGCTGGGATCGATCAATCTTGCGCGGCTGGTTGCACTGCCCTTCGAGGAAGGTGCTGAAATCAACGAAGCGGAGTTGGCCGGCCTGACAGCCACCGCCGTCAGAATGCTCGACAATGTCATCGACATTTCGCGCTATCCCTTACCCCACCAAGATGCGGAAGCGAAGGCCAAGCGGCGCATCGGCCTTGGCGTGACCGGCCTCGCCGATGCCCTGCTGTTTTGCGGCAAGGTGTACGGCAGCCTTGAAGCGATCGCGCTGACCCGGCGCTGGCTGTCGATCATCAAGCGCGAAGCCTACCGCGCCTCGGCCCGGCTGGCCGCCGAGAAAGGACCGTTCCCGCTCTACGACCCGCTGATTCTGGAGACGCCTAACCTCCAATGCCTTGACGACGAAACGCGGGCGCTGGTCGTCGAGCACGGCCTGCGCAACGGCTGCCTCACCTCAATCGCGCCGACCGGGACCACGTCGTTGCTCGCCGGCAATGTCTCGTCGGGGATCGAGCCGGTATTCGCCTATTCCTATGAGCGGCGGATTCTCCAACCGGACGGCAGTGCCCGATTTGAGCCCGTCGAGGATTATGCGATGCATGTCTGGCGCCAGGTCCGTGGTGACGAGCCGCCTCCGGAAGAGCTATTCGTCAGCGCGCAGACCCTGAAGCCATCGGATCATCTCGCCATGCAGGCCGCGGCCCAGGCGCTGGTCGACAGTTCGATCTCCAAGACCGTCAACTGCCCGGAAGATATCCCGTTCGACGAGTTCGCGGACATCTATGTCGAAGGCTATCATTTGGGCTGCAAGGGCCTGACGACCTATCGCCCGAACCCAGTCACGGGGTCGGTGCTCAAGCTAGGCAAAAGCGATGCCGGTGGGACCGGCGAAGGGCCGCAACTAGCCCAGCGCGCTGAAGCCATGCGGGGCACTACCTACAAGCTGAAGTGGCCCGAAAGCGCGCATGCGGTGTACGTCACCATCAACGATATCGAATGCGACGGCGATCGCCACCCGTTCGAGATTTTCATCAACTCCAAGAATATGGAGCATTATGCCTGGACCCTTGGCCTGACGCGGATGATCTCGGCGGTTTTCCGGCGCGGCGGCGACGTCTCGTTCGTGCCCGAAGAGCTCAAGGCCGTGTTTGATCCCAGAGGCGGAGCGTGGATGAAGGGTCGTTATGTCCCGTCACTGCTTGCCGCCATTGGCGAGGTGATTGAACGCCACATCGGCGGAACCATCGCCGAAGCCGGCCCCAACGCCGATACCCCGGTCGCGGCGATTGCGGCGAAGCCCTGCTGCCCACGATGCGGCGCACCAGCGCTGATCCGGGTGGAGGGCTGTGACAAGTGCCTTGAGTGCGGCCATTCAAAATGCGGATGACTTGATTCAGATCACGCAAACGGCTTCAACGGTCCGCTAGCTGAGCTTTCGTTTACAGGCGGAGACGAAGCGGGATGGATGCGGTTGCGGTCAAATCCGGGCAGATGGTCGACAGCTTTGGCCGGAAGATCGACTATGTGCGGATTTCGGTTACCGACCGCTGCAACCTGCGGTGCCGATACTGCATGGCGGAGCATATGCAGTTCCTCCCCAAGCGGGAAATTCTGACGCTTGAGGAAATCGTCGAGCTTGCAGACATTTTTATTGCCCGGGGCGTTCGCCGGATCCGTCTGACCGGCGGTGAACCGCTTGTGCGGCGCGGAATAGGCCAGCTGTTTCAAACACTCGGCCAACGCATTGGTGACGGCCTTGAGGAAGTGACGCTGACGACGAACGGCGTATTGCTCTCCCGGTTTGCCGGCCTTCTGGCCGATTCCGGCGTCCGCCGCGTCAACGTCAGCCTCGACAGCCTCCGGCCAGAGCGCTTCTCGCACATCACGCGTGGCGGCGATTTGGCGACGGTGCGCCGCGGCCTTGCCGCTGCGCGCGACGCAGGACTTAAATGCAAGATCAACATGGTGGCGCTCGCCGGGCTCAACGACGACGAGTTCGCGGATATGCTGCTGTGGTGCGATGGTGAAGGGTTTGATCTTACCCTGATTGAAACCATGCCCCTTGGCGAAGTCGAGGAAGACCGAACCAGCCATTATCTGCCGCTGGATGAGGTCAGGCATCGGTTGGAGGAGCGATTCACCCTTGCCCCGTCTTTCCGCCGGACCGGAGGGCCTGCGCGCTACTACGACGTTTCGGGACTCCAGGCCCTGCTGGGAATGATCACGCCTCTCAGCGACAATTTCTGCTCCGGCTGCAACCGGATCCGGGTGGCCGCTACCGGCACGGTTTACGGCTGCCTGGGGCACGACCAGAAGGTCGAACTGCGCGATGCGCTTCGGGAAGGCGGGCCAACGCAGGTTGACGCGCTGCTCGACAGGCTGCTCGCGGGCAAGCCGAAGGGCCATGATTTTCACATTGCCGCCCTCCGGCCGGCAGTTGAGCGGCATATGAGCGTGACGGGCGGCTAGGGGCGTCGATCGAAATGATCCTGATCAAAGCAGTTGGTGCGTGCATCCGGCAGATGACCGTCACCGGACTGCCTTCTGAAGGATCAATTCGATGACCCGCACCATGGACGAGGCCCCCGCAAGCGGCGCCAACCGTGTCCTGTGGACCAGCACCGTCGCCTTTACCGCATGCTTCGCGGTGTGGACGATCTTTTCCATCATCGGCATCGGCGTGAAGGATCAGCTTGGGCTAACCGAGACTGAGTTCGGCCTGTTGATCGGCACCCCGATCCTGACAGGCTCGCTGACCCGGGTCCTGCTTGGCGTGTGGGCCGATCAGATAGGTGGCCGACGGGTGTTCGCCGCAGTCATGGTCCTAGCCGCCATTGCGACCTTCCTGACATCCTACGCAGACACTTATGGCGAGCTGCTGGCCGCCGCGCTCGGCGTTGGCATCGCTGGCGGCTCTTTCGCGGTCGGCGTCACCTATGTTTCGAAATTCTTTCCGAAGGGAAAGCAGGGGACCGCGCTCGGCATTTTCGGAGCCGGTAATGTCGGGGCGGCGGTCACCAAATTTCTCGCGCCGTTCGTCATGGTTGCCGCCGGCTGGCAGGCCGTCGCCCAAGTCTGGGCCGTCGGGCTTGTCGTCATGGCGGTGCTGTTCCTGGCGTTCACTAAGGAAGATCCGGATCAGCAGGCGCGCGCGCTGGAGCATCGCAAGGCTGCCTCGATGCGAAGCCAGCTATCGGTGCTCAAGAATATCCAGGTCTGGCGCTTCGCGCTCTACTATTTCTTTGTATTCGGAGCGTTCGTTGCGCTGGCGCTTTGGCTGCCGCGCTACCTGATCGGCGTTTATCACCTCGACATAGAGTCAGCCGGTATGCTGGCCGCCTTCTATTCGGTCCCGGCCAGCGTTTTCCGTATCTACGGCGGCAAGCTCTCGGACCGCTACGGTGCCCGCTCGGTGCTCTATGTGACCCTGGCAGTATCGGTGCTGTGCACCTTCATGCTGTCCTACCCGCCGACCACCTACATTATCGAAGGGGTGAAGGGGCCGATCAGCTTCCGCACCGAGATGGGGCTGATCCCGTTCCTCGTCGCGATCTTCGTGCTCGGCTTTTTCATGAGCCTCGGCAAGGCGGCTGTCTTCAAGCATATCCCGGTCTACTATCCCAACCACGTCGGCGCGGTCGGCGGCCTGGTCGGTATGGTCGGCGGCCTTGGCGGGTTCATCCTGCCGCTCGCTTTCGGCGCGCTCAATGATCTCACCGGCGTTTGGACCAGCTGTTTCGTCCTTCTGTTCGTGCTGGTGCTGGTTGCGCTCACCTGGATGCATTTCGCTATCCGCCAAATGGAAGCGACTGCCAGTCGAAAGGGCGCCAAGGCGGGAGTACCCGAACTTCCGGAAATGCAGGGCTTTGGCGAGCCGGACATCATTATCCCCCCGCGACGCGCCGGTCCGATCGCAGACTGGCGGCCGGAAGACCCAGAGTTCTGGAGAAGCGGGGGGCGCGCGATCGCTCGCCGCAACCTGTGGGTGTCCACCTACTGCCTGCTTCTGTCCTTCGCGGTGTGGATGGTCTGGTCGGTCGTGGTCGCCCGGCTCCCCGCCATCGGCTTTGAGTTTACCACCGGCCAACTGTTCTGGCTCGCAGCCCTGCCAGGCCTGTCCGGGGCCACGTTGCGCATTTTCTACGCCTTCCTCGTGCCCATCTTCGGCGGCCGGCTGTGGACGACCATGTCGACCGCTTCCCTGCTCATTCCGGCTTTCGGGATTGGCTATGCCGTGCAAAACCCCGATACGCCCTACCTGATCTTCCTGGTGCTGGCGCTACTGTGCGGCCTTGGTGGTGGGAACTTCGCCTCGTCGATGGCCAACATCAGCTACTTCTTCCCCAAGTCGGAGAAGGGCAATGCGCTGGCGATCAACGCCGGGCTCGGCAATCTCGGCGTCAGCATTATGCAGTTCCTGGTACCAGTCGTTGTCACGATGAGCCTGTTCGGCGCGCTCGGCGGCCAGGCGCAGGTAGCCGCCGACGGAACCCAATATTGGATGCAGAACGCCGGTTTCCTCTGGGTGCCGCTGATCCTGATCGGCAGTGTCGCTGCTTGGTTCGGCATGAACGATATTCTGTCGGCCAAGTCATCCTTCGCGGAACAGGCGGCCATCTTCGGACGCCTGCACACGTGGCTGATGTGCTGGCTCTACACGGGCACATTCGGAACCTTCATTGGTATGTCGGCCGGCTTCCCGCTGCTCGCCAAGCTGGTGTTCCCCGAAATCAATGCGCTCAGCTACGCCTTCATCGGGCCATTGCTTGGTGCTCTGTCGCGCGCAGGAACCGGCTGGGTTGCTGACCGTTACGGTGGGGCGCGGGTCAGTCTCTGGGTCTTCTTCGTCCAGATTGCCGCGATCGTGGGGATGATCTTCTTCCTCGATGCGAAGAGCTTTTGGGGGTTCTTCTCGATGGTTCTGTTGCTGTTTGTCGCCAGCGGTGTCGGGAATGCGTCGACCTTCCAGATGGTGCCGGGGATCATGCGGGCTGAGGTTGATCGGAGCGAACCCGGTCTTTCCGACGAAGCGCGGCGGCAGCAGTCGGAGCGCGAGTCCGCGGCCGTCATTGGCTTCATTTCGGCGATTGCCGCTTATGGGGCCTTTTACATTCCAAAGGCCTACGGCTCGTCGATCGAGCTCACGGGAACCGCCGACGCGGCCCTCTGGGGCTTCCTCATCTTCTACATCAGCTGCGCGGCTCTGACCTGGATGGTCTACAGCGGGCCGCGCGGAATCCTGCACGACATCGAGCGCCGCTTGGCGCCGGTCCAGCGAGCGGCCGTGACGGCCTAGAAGGACGAATCGAATGAGTCATTTCCTCGATCGACTGACCTATTTCCGCCGGACGCGGGAGAAGTTCTCCGATGGTCATGGGATCACCACCGACGAGGCGCGCGACTGGGAGGATGCCTATCGCAAGCGCTGGGCTGCGGACAAAATCGTTCGATCGACCCATGGCGTGAACTGTACCGGTTCATGTAGTTGGAAAATCTACGTCAAGGGCGGCATCGTTACTTGGGAGACGCAGCAGACCGACTATCCGCGCACCCGGCCCGACCTTCCGAACCATGAACCTCGTGGCTGCCCGCGCGGTGCCAGCTATAGCTGGTATCTCTATTCCGGGACGCGCATCAAATATCCGCTGGTCCGATCGCGATTAATCAAACACTGGCGCGAGGCCCGCAAGGCGATGAGCCCGGTGGCGGCTTGGAAGTCGATCGTCCAGGATAGTGACAAGCGGCGGGACTGGGTTGCAAGGCGTGGCCGTGGAGGCTTTGTCCGGGTCGGTTGGGACGAAGTGACCGAGATTATCGCGGCAGCGAATGCCTACACGATCAAGGAACATGGGCCGGACCGGATCGCTGGCTTTTCGCCGATCCCAGCCATGTCGATGATCTCCTACGCCGCCGGAAGCCGCTATCTGTCGTTGATCGGCGGCAACCTGTTGAGCTTCTACGACTGGTATTGCGACCTGCCGCCATCGAGCCCGCAAACGTGGGGCGAGCAGACGGACGTTCCCGAAAGCGCCGATTGGTACAATGCCGGCTTCCTGCTGGTGTGGGGCTCGAACATTCCGATGACCCGTGCGCCCGACGCGCACTTCTACTCCGAAGTTCGCTACCGCGGTGCCAAAAGCGTGGTGATTGCGCCCGATTTCAACGAGGCCGCCAAATTCTCGGACATGTGGCTGCATCCCAAGCAGGGGACGGATGCCGCGCTCGCCCTGGCGCTTGGTCATGTCGTGTTGAAGGAGTTTTACGTCAATCGCAGCTGCGAATATTTTGCCGACTATACGCGAAAATATTCGGACTTCCCGCTGCTCGTAAAGCTGGTCGATCGGAACGGAACGCTCGTCCCGGATCGACTGATCCGTGCGGCAGACATCAAGGGTGCGCTTGGCGAAAAATCCAGCCCGGACTGGAAGGCTGTCGCTTACGACGAAACCAGCGGCAAGCTAGTGGCGCCGGCCGGCTCGGCCGGATTCCGCTGGGAAGAAGGGGGCAAGTGGAACCTTGAGGAGAAGGACGGCAAGGGCAAGGACGTGCGGCTGCGCACGACGCTTGCTGATGACCACGACTCGATAGAGCCGGTCGCATTCCCCTATTTCGGCGCGGAAGCGCCCCATGACTTCGTCGCGACCGATCATGGTGATGTGCTGCTTCGCAATATTCCCATCAAGCAGATCAAGCTCGCTGACGGCAGCAGCTGCGCGGTGGCGACGGTGTTCGACCTATTCTGCGCCAACTATGGTGTCGACCGCGGCTTTGGCGGCAGCAATGTCGCCAAGAGCTACGACGACGACGTGCCGTTCAGCCCAGCCTGGGCCGAGAAAGTCACCGGCGTTCCGCGCCAGGCGATCATCCAGGTCGCGCGGGAATTCGCCGCCAATGCCGAGGTCACCAAGGGTCGCTCGATGGTCATCCTCGGGGCCGGCCTCAACCATTGGTACCATATGGACATGAGCTATCGCGGGATCATCTCGCTGCTCGTGATGTGCGGCTGCATCGGCCAGTCGGGCGGCGGCTGGTCGCACTATGTCGGCCAGGAGAAGCTACGGCCGCAGACCGGCTGGCTGCCGCTGGCCTTTGCGTCGGACTGGTCGCGTCCGCCAAGGCAGATGAACGGCACCAGCTTCTTCTACGCCCATACCGATCAATGGCGCTATGAATCGCTACGCATGTCGGAAATCCTCTCGCCGCTCGCTCCCGAAGGCGACTGGTCCGGCACGATGATCGACTACAATGTCCGGGCGGAACGGATGGGCTGGCTGCCCTCCGCGCCACAGCTTGAGAGCAACCCGATCGAGCTTGGCCGCAAGGTACATGAATCCGGCGCCGATGTTGGAACGGTAGTGGTTGAGGGGCTGAAGTCAGGCGATCTGAAGCCGGCCTGCCTCGATCCGGACAACCCCATCAACTGGCCGCGGAATATGTTTTTCTGGCGGTCCAACGTGCTGGGCGCCAGCGGCAAGGGGCATGAATATTTCCTCAAGCACCTGGTCGGCTCGCTCCACGGGGTGATAGGCACCGACGAGGAGGCAGCCGGGCTCGAACGGCCCAAAGATGTGGTCTGGCACGAGGAGGCTCCGGTCGGAAAGCTCGACCTGATGGTCAACATCGACTTCCGAATGTCGACCACCAGCATCTATTCCGACATCGTGCTTCCGACCGCGACCTGGTACGAGAAGCACGACCTCAACACCTCCGACATGCATCCCTTCATCCACCCGCTGTCGGCGGCGGTGGACCCGGCGTGGGAGACCAAGAGCGACTGGAACATCTTCCGGGCGATCGCCAAGAAGTTTTCCGATGTCGCCCCGGAAGTGCTGGGCGTCGAACACGACGTGGTCATGTCGCCAATCCAGCACGACACGCCGGCCGAGCTCGCTCAACCCTACGAACCCAAGGACTGGATGAAGGGGGAATGCGATCCTATTCCCGGTAAGACCATGTCGACGATCCATCTCGTCGAGCGCAACTATCCGGAAACCTATGCCCGCTTCACCTCGCTTGGTCCGCTGCTCGAGAAACTGGGTAACGGTGGAAAGGGAATCGGGTGGGACGCGAAGCCTGAAATAGAACTCCTCGGCGACCTCAATGGCCGTGTTCTGGACGGGCCGACGGCTGGCCGACCCAAGATCGATACCGATATCGACGCCTGCGAGACCATCCTCATGCTAGCGCCGGAAACGAACGGCGAGGTCGCGGTCAAGGCGTGGGAGGCGCTGGGCAGGATAACCGGCCGCGAACACGGCCATCTGGCGCATGGCAAGGAAGAGGAAAAGATCCGCTTCCGCGACGTCGCCGCGCAGCCTCGAAAGATCATTTCCTCCCCGACCTGGTCGGGGCTGGAGAGCGAACATGTCTGCTACAATGCTGGCTATACCAATGTGCATGAGTTGATCCCGTGGCGGACGCTGACGGGGCGCCAGTCGCTATACCAGGACCATCACTGGATGCGCGCGTTCGGTGAGGGCTTCGTCACCTGGAGACCGCCGATTGATACCAAGACCGTGCGGCAGGTGCTCGGCAAATTGCCCAACGGCAACCGGGAAATCCTGCTCAACATTCTGACTCCGCATCAGAAGTGGGGCATCCATTCGACCTATACCGAGAATCTGATCATGCTCAGCCTCAACCGGGGCGGTCCGACAGTATGGATTAGCGAGGACGACGCGGCAGCCGCCGGCATCGTCGACAATGACTGGATCGAGGTATTCAACATTAACGGTGCGCTGACAGCGCGGGCAATCGTGTCGCAGCGGATCATGCCGGGATCGGCAATCATGTACCACGCCCAGGAAAAGCTGGTGAACACCGTCGGCTCGGAGATCACCGGCCAGCGCGGCGGCATTCACAACAGCGTCACCCGCATCAACATGAAACCCACGCACATGATCGGCGGCTACGTCCAACTCGCTTATGGCTTCAACTATTACGGAACGGTCGGCGCCAATCGCGACGAGTTCGTCATCGTCCGGAAGATGAGCGAGGTGAACTGGTTCGATAAGGCCGCGGACGATACCGCCAATGTCGAGGGCGGAACCGCCGACTGGGGAACCGGTGCCAAAGATGCACGCGCCTCCGGAAAGGAGGTGGCGTGATGAAAGTCCGCGCGCAAATCGCCATGGTCCTGAACCTCGACAAGTGCATCGGCTGTCACACCTGCTCGATCACCTGCAAGAACGTCTGGACCAACCGCGAAGGCGTTGAATACGCCTGGTTCAACAATGTCGAGACGAAGCCCGGCATCGGCTACCCCAAGGACTGGGAAAACCAGGAGCGGTGGAAGGGTGGCTGGATCCGCAAGAAGAACGGCAAGCTTCAGCCCCGCCAAGGTGCCAAATGGCGGATCCTCTCGAAGATTTTCGCCAATCCGCATCTGCCCGAGATCGACGATTTCTATGAGCCTTACACCTTCGACTACGACTGGCTCCAAGCGGCGCCCGAGCTCCAGGCGCAGCCCACCGCCAAGCCGCGCTCGCTCGTCACCGGGCAGACGATGAACAAGATCGAGTGGAGTGGCAACTGGGAGGACATGCTCGGCGGCGAGTTCGAGAAGCGCAGTAAGGACAGTAATTTCAACGGCGTGGAAAAGGAAATCTACGGCCAATTCGAAAAGACGTTCATGATGTACCTGCCGAGGCTTTGCGAGCATTGCCTTAACCCGACCTGCCTCGCGTCATGCCCGTCGGGCGCAATCTACAAGCGGGCCGAGGACGGCATCGTCCTTATCGATCAGGAAAAGTGCCGCGGCTGGCGGATGTGCGTGTCGGGCTGCCCCTACAAGAAGATCTACTACAACTGGTCGACTGGCAAATCGGAGAAATGCATCTTCTGTTACCCGCGGATCGAGACCGGGCAGCCGACGGTTTGCTCGGAAACCTGTGTGGGCCGCATTCGCTACCTCGGGGTCGTTCTCTACGACGCCGACAAGATAGAGGCGGCGGCTTCGGTTGAAGATCCCAAGGATCTTTACCCGGCCCAGCTTGGGGTGTTCCTCGATCCCAATGACGTGTCCGTTCAGGAGGCGGCCCGGGCCGAGGGCATTACCGATCAGTGGCTTGAGGCCGCGACCCGCTCGCCCGTGTACAAGATGGCGATGGAGTGGAAGATCGCCTTCCCGCTCCATCCGGAATATCGAACGCTACCGATGGTCTGGTACGTCCCCCCGCTGTCGCCGATCCAGTCGGCCGCGGAGGCCGGCAAGATCTCGGCGGTCGACGGGATGCCGGACGTGCGCTCCTTGCGCATTCCGCTCAAATATCTCGCCAACCTGCTGACGGCCGGTGACGAGGAACCGATCGCGGCTGCCCTGGAGCGGATGCTGGCGATGCGGTCCTACATGCGCGCCAAGAGCGTCGAAGGCCGTATCGACGAAAGCATCCCCGAACGTGTTGGGCTGACCCGTGCTCGCATCGAGGAAATGTACAAGATCATGGCGCTGGCCGCCTATGAGGACCGCTACGTCATCCCAACCGCCCGGCGCGAATTCGATGAAGACGCCTATGTCCTTCGCGGTTCGTCGGGCTTCGGCTTCGGTGAGCCGACCCAGGGAGCCAACAAGGTCAATCTGTTCGGAGGGACTAAACGATCGCCGAACAAGTCGCAGATGAAGGTGGAGTCATGAAACTGACGCTCAGGGCCATGGCCGCGCTACTCGGCTATCCTTCAAATGAACTCCAATCTGCCGCTACCGAGTTGCGGGAGGCAATCAACAGCGAACAGGCGCTCCCGGTTGCGGAGCGCAACCGTCTTGAACCCTTGCTCCGCGCGCTGGAGACGGATGAGCTGCTCGACCTCCAGGCGGCTTACAGCGAGCTGTTCGACCGTTCGAGATCGCTGTCGCTACACCTGTTTGAACATGTCCACGGCGACAACCGCGAACGGGGTCAGGCGATGATCGACCTTGGGCAGCAATATCTGGCCAGCGGCTTCTTCCTCGAAGCCAACGAGCTGCCGGACTTCGTGCCGGTTTTCCTCGAATATACTTCATGCCTGCCGCCCGGCGAGGCACGCGACACGCTGGGCCAGCCGGCCCATGTGTTCGCCGTGCTTGGCGAGCGGCTGGACAAGCGGCAGTCGGCCTATGCCTCGGTCTTCCATTGCCTCGTTAAGCTGGCCGGCGTGCGGCCCGATGCTGATGCGCGGGCGGAAATCGACCAGAATACCCCGGCCGTGGACTCGAAGGAAATTGACGAGGAGTGGGAGGAGGCACCGGTCTCCTTCATGAACAGTGGCGCTCACGAAATGGGCGGCCCGACCGGGGTCGTCGCCAAAATCCGGGCGTCGAACCGCAGTGTCAATCGGGAGGCCGAAACATGAACGATTTCATCAACCAGCTTGCGTTCGGCTGGTATCCGTATCTCGCCGTGACCGTCCTCGTCGTCGGCAGCATTTTTCGCTTCGATGCGAACCAGTTTGGCTGGCGATCCCAATCGAGCCAGTTTTTGCGCAAGCGCCAGATGGTCATAGGCTCCAATCTCTTTCACATGGGAATATTGGTGCTGCTGATGGGCCATTTCGTTGGCCTGCTGACGCCCATCAACGTGTTCGATGCCCTGGGCGTCAGCCATTCGTTCAAGCAGACGACCGCCCTGGTCGTAGGCGGAATCGCTGGGCTTGCCGCTTATGTTGGATGCACGCTTCTTCTGCATCGCCGGCTGTTTGATTCTCGCATCAGGAAGAGCTCCTCGTGGGGGGACATTCTCGTCCTCGTCCTGCTCTGGCTGCAGCTGACCCTCGGCCTGCTTACCACTTGGTGGACGCTCAAGCATCTCGACGGCAGCGAAATGGTGAAATTCATGAGCTGGGCCAACGGGATATTGACCCTCAACCCCGCGGCGCCGGAACTGATCAAGGAAGTCGCGCTCGTCTACAAGCTTCACATCATCCTTGGGCTGACCCTGTTCCTCATCACCCCCTTCACCCGCTTGGTCCACATCTGGAGCGCGCCGGTCTGGTTCCTGCTGAGGCCGGGCTACCAAATCGTCCGCTCACGCCGCTTGGGCCGCGCACGCTCGCCTACGCATGGTCCGGCCGGCGTCGCGCCCAGCTATGGGGGTGACACGGTGATGCGCACTGCGCTGGACGAGGGTCGCGCGACATGAGCCGCCGCCTGGATGTGATAAACCTCGGCGATCCGGCGCAGCGGCGGGCGCCCAGGATGATGAGCTCGTGTGAAACGAGCGGTTGCGGCGGCGGTGCCGAGCCGCTCATTCCACCTCCTCCGACCTTCAGCGAGGTTCGCGTCAACGGCGTGGAGATTTCACCCGAGGCCATCGCCCAGGAAATCCAGCATCATCCGGCGCCCGATGCAGAGACTGCCTGGACCGAGGCCGCTCGCGCCCTCGCGGTGAAGGAATTGCTGCTTCAGGAGGCACGAAAGCTGGGCCTTCAGGCGAAACCCGAACAGGACGAAGCGGGAAGATCGGAGGCGGACGAGGACGCCTTGGTTCGTTCACTCCTGGAACGCGAGGTCGCCGCCGCCCAGCCCGGCGAGGAAGAGTGCCGCCGCTTTTACGAGGCCTATGGGGAGCGGTTCAAAACGCCTGACCTGTTCGAGGCCGCCCACATCCTCATCGAGCCCGAAGGCGACGACGAAGCCGCGTGGGCGTCGGCCGAACGACAAGCCCGCGGCATCAGGCGGCGTATCGGGGACGATGCAGCGTCGTTTGCACAGGCGGCCCGTTCCCATTCGGCCTGCGCATCGGCGCAGCAGGACGGGTCGCTTGGCCAGGTAAGGCGCGGCGAACTGGTCGGCCCTATCCAGAAGGAGCTTGAATCCCTGGGTGACGGACAAACCGGCCGGGAGCCAATTCGGTCTCGCTTCGGCTGGCATCTCCTGCGGCTGCATCGGCGAATCCCGGGGCGGACCATTCCGTTCGAAATGGCCTGCGACAAGATTGCCGACACGTTGGAAGCTCGAAGCTGGTCGATCGAGTCGGCACGCTACGTCGCAGGTCTCGCCGCTCGCGGATCGGTCGAGGGCATTGTGATCGAAGGGGCCGTCGGCTGATGCCGATGCTCGGCGATCTCCTCGCCGCGGCGCGGGACGGCGCGGGCAATTTCCAGCCTTGGCTGAAACTAGCCAATCCTGATTTGGCAGCGGCGGTCGAAGCTGCGGCAAAGGCAGAGGCCTTGACGCCGACCTCCTATGTTCGGGCGGCGATCGCGGATTTCTCCCGCTTTGCCAGCGAGGAAGACTGGGCCACGCTGACGTCGAATGTGAAACGCACGGGGGATCCCGGCACGGCCTGCCTGTTAGGCATGGTCGATTGGCGCTTGACGGCCAAGGCCTGTCGGCAACATTCCCATCAGCACCACCCCCAAGAAGGAGCGGCCAATGTCCGATCCGACCAGAGATCAGCCTAAAGAAGCTCCACTCAATCCCGCGCTCAAGACCACCACGGAAACGGTCTACGACACCAAGAACCCATCGCCGCCGCCGATCGATACGACTTCGGCGCGGGAGGGTGAGGGCGAAGGCTGGCCGGTCGTATGGCTGCTCGTGACGGTCATCGGCGTGATTCTGGCGATTTACTTCATGTCCTGACGGGTTCTGCCAGCCTCTGCCCTCCGTTCTTCGATCCGCCATCGAGGCGGCGAACGAATTCGATAGTTTCAGCATTCAGCCCCAGCGCTTCCCAGCCGCGCCGGCGGCGCGAGCGCGGGCTTGAAAGGCCTTTCGCGTCGAGGCTGATCGCGACAACCCGGCACTCCTTTTCCCGGGCCAGATTGTCCAGCGCGCTCGAAAGGGCATTGCGGACAAGCGATACATGGCCAAGCTCGAAGGAAGCGATGGCTTCGACGCGAAGGGCTTTGCCATGCTTGAGGCTCGCCACCGGCAGATAGGCAGCGACGCCGTATACGCGCCGGTCCTCCGCCCGTACCGCCAATACCCCGCCGCCTTGCGCGGCTAGCTTGTGGCCGAATTTCTCCCATTCGTCGGGCGCCACCCGTGCCGATCGACGGATCAGCGGATAGGCTTCCGCCATCTGGCCGGGTTCGAGATTGCTGACCAACAGTTTGGGCATTTGCACCGCGGCACCTGATTTGGGGAGTTTTAAGGCTAGGCCAGAGCGGCTAAAGGCGCGTTGAGCCAGATCATTCGTCGTGACAGGGATTCGCGGCGCGGGAAATTCGATTGCGATATGAAGCCAAAGGACCGCTGATTGACCTGCCCACGGGCCACCCGTGCGAGCATTGCGCTATTCGGCCGATTACGATTTGCCGCCGCCTGGATGCGGTGACTCTCGCCAATCTGCGCGCTCTCGGGACAATGCAGCGCTTGGAGCCGGGCCAGCCCATTTTTCACGAGGGCGACGCGGTCAAGCGCGTCTTCATGCTCGCGAATGGGTCCCTCAAAATCTACACATTGCTTGCCGATGGCCGCCGGCAGATCACCGGTTTCATGTTTCCCGGCGACTTTCTCGGAATCGCGATCGACGACGAATATGCCTTCACCGCCGAAGCGCTGAACAAGGCCGAGCTGTGGTGGTTTACGCGCGAGGCGTTTGACCGGTTCGTGGAAGAGAACTCGCGGGTGGAACGCGAACTTTACCGGCTTGCCGCGCATGAACTGGCCGCGGCCCAGGCCCAAATGGTGCTCCTCGGCCGCAAGACGGCGGCCGAGCGCCTGGCGACCTTTTTCCTGGCGTTGCTTGATCGCCAGGAGCTGGTCGATTGCCATACCCATACCGAAATCGACCTGCCGATGAGCCGGCTCGACATTGCCGACTATCTCGGGCTAACCAAGGAAACCGTGAGCCGGATGCTGGCCCATCTTCGCGACCGGAAACTGATCCGCCTGGCGAGCCAGGACCGCATCGAGATTCTCGATCGCGACGGTCTTAAGGAAATGTCGGAGGGGTTCGGCGAATAGGCTGGCCGCGCGCTACAGCGCCCATTCGGCCTGAAACCAGAATTTGCGTGTATCCACGCCAAAGTTCCTGGCGTCATAGTCGGCGAATTTGGCGAGGAACGAGACCCGCCGCACCTTGAAACCCAGCGAGGCGTCCCACTCCGTCCCATATTCGATGTTGCCTGTGTCGCTGTCGAACTGGTGAAAGGCGACGGAAGCGTTGAGCCCCGGCAGGAACTTCACCTTCTCGAACTTTCGGCTCACGGAAACATAGCCATCCTCGAGTCCATTGGCGGGCGTCGTCAGAAACATGTCGGCCCAGCCATTGAACTTGTGCAGCGTCGCCATCGGTGTTTGCAGGCCGCGTCCATGATCGGTGCCCAGCTTTTCCCAGCCGCCGGTGATGGCAAAGCCGGCCAGGGACGTTCCACTTTCCAACGACAAATAGTCCGCCGCATAGTCGAACGGGTTTTCGCCGTAGTCGGACTGGCGAGCATAGCTTGCGCGGAGCGCCACCTTGGCCTTCGGGCAAACCGGCACCGACGTGGCGAGCATCAAGCCAAAGGTCTGGCTGCTGTTGGCCAGGAAGAAGTCTTCGTCATAGTCGAGTAGGTAGGCGAACAGCTTGCCCTGGATCGGACCGGCCTGGGATGACAGGCCGGCGAACAGGAAGTGACCGTCGAGCGCGGTGCGGGGACCGGCATCGGAGCCGAAAACGGTTCGCTGTTTGACTGCATAGGTCATGTCCAGCGCCACCCATCCGACCTTGGCCTCGCCGCGAAGAGCGTCAAACGTCTGCTCATTCTGCCGCCATCCGACGGAGCCGACCCATCGCTGGTCGTCGATGTTGATCCGCTGCCGGCCCAGGGTCACGCTGCTTTCGCCGGTCCGGTACTGGATCTGGAGCCGGTTAAGCTCCGCACTCATCGGGTCACCAATGACCGAGTGGTCGGATCGCCATTGCTTCTCGCCCGGCAGCGGAAACGGAAAGGCGTTGTAGTCCCGGTCCAGCGCAGCCGTGCCTTCGGCCTCGGCAAGCAGCGAGAACTTGCCCAGGGTTGCCTCGGCGCCGGCCCGCAGCCGGAAGGTGATCGCCTCGCCATCCAACACCGGTTGGTCGACGCTCTCATAGCGAAGGCGGCCATCGAGCAGTGGCCGAATTTGAAACTTGTCAGGGGGCTGCTGGTCCGCGGCCAGCGCGCTTCCGCTCCACCCGACGCAGAATATTGCGCCAAGGACAGCTTTCGTCAGATCGAGAGCCATGGATTTTCTTTCGAAAGTATCGACGTGCTGCTTGGCGCGAGGCTGGCTCTAGACCGACCGGGGCGGGCCACAGATGATTTGCGTCAATTCGATACCCGGCTAGCTAGGCAAGGGCGGATAAGAAAGCGGGGAATATGGACGCGACGACCATTGCTGTGATTGCCGTTCTGATGGGCTTCGCGGCGGCGCTCTATTCGACGGTCGGCCATGGCGGAGCCTCCGCCTATCTGGCGATCATGGCGCTCTTCTCGGTCGTGCCGGAGACGATGCGGCCGACGGCCCTGGCCCTGAACCTCGTCGTCGCGGGGCTCGGGACGGCGCGCTACTGGCTGCGCGGACAGACCAATTTCAGGCTGCTCCTCGCCTTCGCGGTGACCGCGGCGCCGGCCGCCTACCTCGCCGGCGGCATCCATCTCCCGCCCCAATATTACCGCTGTCTCTTATACACATCTCCGAGCCACGAGACCGATCAGTATCGCGTATGCC